>CAYOGU010000179.1:0-7652 GCA_964403345.1 uncultured Syntrophus sp.
AGACGGTGACTCGTTCGCCGATCATGATGATTCGGAAGGTGTTCCACTCGCCGACCGGCTTGTCGGCAACGGACAGGGGCTGGCTGGGGTTCTCCTGGTTGTTGTACAGCCCGCCGGATCCGATCTCCGGCATCTCCCAAATCTGGACCTGGGGACTGCCCCGAAGGTAGATGCCGCTGTCGCCCGCCGGCAGGATCTTCCAGTCCACGTACATCTCGAAGTCGGCATAGTCCTTGATGGTGCAGAGGCTGTCACCGCCGCCATCGAACAGCAGTACACCGCGGGTGGGCACCCAATGGGTCCGCATCCGCTCATCGGCAGTCGCCTGCGCCTCGGCGAGCTGGGCCGAAGCGTCGGCCACGGCCGAGCCGGAGACCCCGGAGATAAGCATGCTGCCCACGACCGTCACGTAGCCCAGCCCGCCGCGCACATGACCGAACATGGCCTTGGCCACCATGATGATCCGCTGGGCGATACCGCCGGTGTTCATGATCTCGCCGGCCAGGAGGAAGAAGGGGATGGCCATGAGCGGGAAATTGTCGACCCCGCGGAAGACTGTTTGGACGACCAGGGCTGGCGACCAGTTGCCCATGAACCAGGACAGGACCAGGGCTGTCAGGAAGAGGGCAAAGGCCACGGGCACTCCGATCAGGATGAAGCCGAACAGGGAAGAGAGGAACAGGGGGATCATGGCTGGACCTCCTTCTCCTTGAGGGTCCGGATGTCCCCGGCAGTCTTGATCAGGGTCTGGATGAACATGAGTCCGGCGCTCACGGGTCCGATCATGTAGACCCAACCGTAGGGGATCGGCACCGATGAGGCCACCCACCCGCTCTGCAGGGAGTCGATGGCCATGTTCCAGGCGCCTTGGCACATGATCACCAGGGCCACCAGGACCAGCATGTCAGTCACAATCGCCATGGCCCGGCAGACACGGGGGGTGAAGACGATCGGCAGCAGATCGATGCCCAGGTGGTCGCTCCGGATCATCGCGATGACGGCCCCCAGAAAGACGATCCATATCAGGAGGAATCTCGAAACCTCCTCGTACCAGCCCCAGGTGGTGTCCAAGAAATAGCGGCTGAAGACGTTGCCGAAGACCACAGCCGACATGGCCACCAGCAGGATGGCCACGACATAGGACAGGATCCTGTCCATGACCCGGCTGATGATCGCGAGCCGGGATTCCCTTGTGATGGATTCAGAGTCCATATGGCGAATACCCCCTTCAGGTTACAGGTTGTCGTTTACGTGATCGCACGCCTCCATGTGACGGGCACGGGTTCCTGGGAAACACTGTAGAGCCGTCCTGCTCCGTACCGGCTGGTACCGGCCCGCCCTCTGACCCGGGCCGAATCCGGGTCGGGATAGGGCCGGGAACAATAGATCACCGGCCGCCTTCGCCGCGGTGACGATTATCAATGAAAGGGAACCCGGACCGGTTACGCCCAGTCCCGTATGTATTCCATGCGGACCCTGGCCTCTTCGGGGGTCGGGGCCACTACATGGAGGGCCAGTCCCCGGCAGGGGAGGTTCCGCCTGATCAGATCGAGGTCCTCGACAGTCAGATCCCCCCACAGGATCAGACGGCGGGTCTGCATGATTCTGGCCAGCAACGGCAGCATCTCCTCCACGCCCGGCCCGCCGATGTCTTTGTTGACCTGGATTGCCCTGAGGTCGTCCAGAGTGAGCAGCTCATCTAGGATGAAGAAGGAGTTCGCGTGCAGGTGCACGGCGGTGTGGTCGTGGCCGGCCAGGATCATGCGGGCCGAATCGAGGAAGAAACGCCGGTACAAGGTCGGCGAGAGGATCGACGAGAGATCGTCCTGGAACCAGATGGCCGTGCCGGGGGTCCAGATATGATAGAACCCCAGGGAGGCGCCCCCGTAAAACAACGGGATCAGGCGGCGCTGAGCCTCGATCACGGCCAGGAAGGCTCGGGTCACCCGCTCGATGAGCCGGCGCATCACCTCGGGGTCGGCCTCCATCAGGGCGATCGCCATCTCCTGCTGCCCCATCAGGGCGCCGAGGATGTCGGTGGGGCCGCGCATGATCGGCATGCCCACCGGGTAGCGGCCCCGGCTCTGGGAGACCAGGGCGGCCGTGAATTCCAGGTACTTGATCAGCCAGGGGTTCTGCGGATCGAAATGGACCTTTTCCAGGGCCTCCTCGGGTGACGAGAGCCAGGGCCGCGAGGTGAAACTCTCGCGACCGGCGCGGATCGGGCAGCCGAGAATCGCCTCCATCCAAGGAATGCCGGTGAATGGCTCGCCGGTCCAGAAACCGTCCTGGCCAAGTTCCTCGGCCTGTCGGAACATACGCTCGTAATCGGCGAGGAATTCGGAAACGATCAGCATCTCCGGGACGATGGGCTTGTCCGGCTCCAGGAGGGAGAGGGCGGCCTGAAAGTGGCGCGCGAAGAAGAAGTCGCCCACCCGGAAGGAGGCCAGCGGCCTAGACTGCCGCTCCCGCGCCCAGAAAGCCCGGTGCAGGCCCAGCCGTTCCCCGAGGCTGGCCCGCACCAGCTTCTCGGCGGTGCAGGTCGTTGCGGGGGCGGCCAGGCCGGCCTCGGCCTTGAGTCGCACGATGGTCCTGTCCACATGTTCCTGCATGATGCTCTCCGCGGCCTGCGCGTCGCGGGCCCGGATGGCGTCGATGATCAGCCGGTGGTAGTGCAGGCCGTCCTCCATTCCCAGGGCAGTGACGATGTTTTCCATGGAGACCTCAAGAATGCTGTGCAGGACGTTGTTGACCTTGATGATGACTGGATTGGCGGTGGCCTTGGCCAGAACGAGGTGGAACTCCAGGTCGGCCCGGGAGAACTGGGCGATGTCGTGACGGAGCTGGATCATTTGCCCGTAAACGGCCTCCATCTCGGCCAGGTCCTGGTCTGTGGCCCGTTCAGCGGCCAGGGCGGCAGCGCCCTTTTCGACGATCCGCCGGTATTCCAAGACGTGCAGGATATCGATGTCGTCCAGAACCAGCAGGGGGATCAGGGCATTGAAATGGATCTGGCCGTTCAGTTCGCGGACGAAGGTCCCCTCGCCGTGCCGCGTCTCCAGAATACCCAGGGAGACCAGGTGTTGGATCCCTTCCCGGATGGAGACCCGGCTCACGCCCATGGTACGGGAGAGCTCGTTTTCAGAGGGAAGTTTGCTGCCAGGAGGCCAGGTGCGGCGGAGGATTTGGTCGCGGAGCTGCAAAAAGACCTGGTGGCCGACGCTCTCTTTCTTGATGGGTTTGAGCATGAAATCACCAAAAAATGATTGCCCAAAATCTGGTTGTATGATATCTTACGTCTAATCACTTGTCAAGAATTTTCAGGTTGTAAAAGTCTGGTTTTCACGGCCTGCTGGACGGGGATGGGGAGGATCAACCTTCAAACAGGGTGATCCTTGCCGTCGCGGTTGGGTGGAAGTTGTGGTAGGTTCACGGAGGTTTAGGAGAACGGATTCAACTTTCTTGGAGAGGACCGAACATGAACAATCTGTTGATGGCCTTTTACGGCGATGACTTTACCGGGTCGGCGGACGCGATGGAGGCCCTGACGCTCAACGGCGTGCCGACGGTGCTTTTTCTCGACCGGCCCGATCCTGTCCTGCTGAAGAGGCGGTTGAAAGACGTCCTGGCCGTGGGCGTGGCAGGAACCAGCCGGACCATGACGCCCCTGCAGATGGACGGGGAGTTGCCCGGGCAGTTTCAACTGCTTAAGGATCTGGGGGTCCCCATCATCCATTACAAGGTCTGCGCGACTTTCGATTCTTCGGCTCGGATCGGCAGTATCGGACATGCGGCAGACCTTGCCTTTGACACCATTGCCCCCCCCTTCGGCGTCATCGTCCAGGGTGTGCCGGTGATCGGGCGCTATGTCGTTTTCGGGAACCATTTTACGACGGTCGGGGAAAAAACCTATCGTCTGGACCGTCATCCGATGATGAGCCGTCATCCGATCACGCCAATGGACGAAGGAGACCTGCGCCTGCATTTTGCCAAACAGACGGCCAAGAAGGTCGAACTGATCGATGTGCTGCAGTTGAACGGGCCATTCGATGCCGTGCGCAACCATTTAGACCGGCATATCGACGAGGGCAACGAGATCATCCTCTTCGATACGCTGGAAGAGAAGCACCTGCTTGCGATCGGCCGTCTTATCCATGAAAAGGCCGGTGCCCGGCCGATCTTCGCCATCGGCTCCTCGGGATTCGAGTATGCAATGGCCCGCTACTGGCAATCAGCGGGGATCGTCTCGAAGCCGGACCCGATCGCCCCGGCAGGGCCGGTGGACCGGCTCGTCGTGATCAGCGGCTCTGCGGCGGACAAGACGGCCGAGCAGATCCAATGCGCCATCGATCACGGCTTTGAGGGGATCCGGCTGGGCACGGACCGTCTCATTGATCCGAAAACCGGTCCGGAAGAGCGCAACCGGGTAATCCGGCTCTCTTTGGAATCTCTCCGCGGAGGCAAGAGCGTCGTGATCTTCTCCACCATCGGACCCGCCGATCCGGCCATCCGGAAGACCAAGGATACCATGAAATCCCTGGGGATCGACCCCAACGAGGTCGGTAAGCACCTCGGCAGACAGCAGGGGTTGATCCTCCGTGAATTGGTGGAAACCGTTGGACTCAAGAGGGTATGCGTGGCCGGCGGGGATACCTGCAGCTATGTCCTGCGACAGATGGAGATCCATTCGCTGGAGCTTTTGATGCCGATCACCCCTGCGGCGCCTCTGTGCCGGGCCTTCTCCGACCATCCCGCCTTCGATGGCCTTCAGGTGGCCTCGAAGGGCGGACAGATCGGCGCCCCGGAATATTTCCTCCAGGTCCTGAACGGCCAGAGGGCGACGGGCTGAAGGGGGCCCGACGGCCGCCTCGTTCCGCCAAGGGGGCCGTCTCCGGTCTCTCGCCTTGGCGGGACGGCGCAAGGATGCCCGCCTGACGATGCCTCTTATTTCGGTTCCTTCGTTCCTTTATTGGGACGCAGGGCGGCGGCGATTTTCTTCACCCTGGTGTATTCCGCGGAGGAGACGAGGGGGTTCCGGGTGGCTGGCGCCGCCGCGGCCATCTCCTTCATCTGCTGCACCCGTTCCTCGCTGGGCGGGTGCGTGCTCATGGCGTCGGCGAGGCTTTTTGTGATCGAGTCTCCGCCCTGCTTGGATTTCTTCTCCATATCCAGCAGCTTTTCGTAGAATTTCCCGACCTGGTCCTTGTCATAGCCGGCGCCGACGGCCAACTTGAACCCGATGCGGTCGGCTTCCATCTCGTCTTCCCGCGAGTTGGCCATGAATTTGAATTTCTGGATGAGAAGCCCGCCTCCGGCGCCCGCCGCGGCCCCGATCAGGGCCGCCTTGGCCAGGCAGGCATTGTCGCCGTCCTTGCAGAGCAGTTTCCCCAAGCCGAACCCGGCGGCCGCACCGAGGAGTCCGCCTCCGGCCGCCATGAGCCAGGTCTTGTTCTGCTCCTTCTCCATCGCATACATCCGCTCCGCAGCGTGCCGGGCGACGACGTGGCCGACCTCGTGGCCGATCACCCCGGCCAGCTCCGCTTCGTTGGAGGTCATGGCGATCAGGGGCGCGGTCACGAAGATGGTGCCGGCCGGGAGGGCAAAGGCATTGACGTTTTCGACGTCGACGACAGTGAAGTTATAATGGTAGGGATTCCCTTCGAGATTGTTGGCCCGGACGATCTTCATGCCGAGATTGGAGATGTAGTTCTGAAGATCTTGGTTTTTGGCCGACGGATACTCCTTTTGCATCTGGGGTAGCGCTTCTTGGGTCAGGCGCTGCTCGTCCTGCACCGTCAGGCCGACCTGCTGGTCGATGTTGCTGCCTTCCCGGTAACGCGAGGAGGTGGTCGGGGCGCAGGAAACGACGAACGAGAGAAGGGCAAAGAGGACGATGGCCTTTTTCATCGCAGACTCCTTTTAAAAAGACGGTCACAAAGGGAAAAACATGTAAGCGATTAATATAACACAATTATATTTTGTAAAAGTATACGAGGAGCGGCCGGTCATGTCAATGCGATTTTAAGCCGCCTGCTGTCCGGCAGGGGAAATAGCGGTTGAAGTTGCCCGGGAGGATGGTATCATGCCCCCATGAGCGTCTTGAACCGTTTACAGCGACTGACCGGCGAGGCCGAAAAGGGAGACGGCAGGAAAGCCGGCACGGCTGGGCAGGCTGAAGGGGAGCGGGCCGATCAGATCCGCCGGCTTCGCGAGCGGATCGACGCCGTCCTCTCCCGCCGACCGGAGGGGCCGGCAGGCCGTTCCGGCGTCCAGTGCCGGGGTATCCCCCTGGAGGAATTCGTTCCGGGCGCGGAGACCGAGAACGAGGGGGGCCGCTTCTTCTGTGCCCATCGTGTGGCCGGAGGGTCTGCGCGTCACGGCCGGTTCTGCGTCCGAGACCTGTCCCCCCTGGACATGGACCGGATCGCCGTCCTGGCGAACGACCCGCTTCTCCGAGGGCTGGATTACCGCGGGGCCCTCTTCTTCGACACGGAGACGACCGGGCTCGCCGGTGGGACGGGGACCGTCGCCTTTCTTATCGGCCTCGGCTGGTTCGAAGGGGACAGCTTCGTCACGCGGCAGCTCTTCGCCCGGGACTACGCCGAAGAGCGGGCGACGCTCCTGGATCTGACGGCCCTGCTCCGGGAGCGGCGGTTCCTGGTCAGTTTCAACGGCAAAGCATTCGACGCGAACCTCTTGGCCTCCCGTTTCGTCATGAACCGCCTGCCCGACCCCCTGGCGGCCCTGCCCCACCTGGACCTTCTCCACTCGGCCCGGCGCATCCTCAGCCACCGCCTCACCGACCGGCGGCTGGGGGCCCTGGAGGCGGCTGTCCTGGGGTTCGAGCGGGAAGGGGACATCCCCGGGAGCGAGATCCCGCAACGCTACTTCGACTGGCTCCGGCGGCGCGACGGCCGCCTCATGGCCGACGTGTTCGAGCACAACCGTCTGGACATCCTGTCGCTCGCGGCCCTGGCCGCTCATCTGACCGAGCTGATCGATCCCGAAGGGGAAGGGGCGCGTTGCCATCCCGGCGACCGCCTCGCTGCGGCGCGCCTCTTTATGGCCCGGGACCGCCGGGACGAGGCCGTCCGCCTCCTGGGCCCGCTCTGCCGCTGTTCCAGCCCGGAGGCGGCGCGGGAGGCCAGCCGGGAACTCTCCCTGCACCACAAGCGGAACGGCCGCTGGCCTGAGGCGACGGCTCTGTGGGAAGAGATGGTCCGCCGGGACGGCGGGGACCGCTTCGCCCTCGTCGAGCTCGCCAAGTGGCACGAGCACAAGCGCCGGGATTTCAAGCGGGCCCTGGAGCTGACGTTGCAGGCCTCTGACGGCCGCCTCTCGCCGGAGGAAGGCGCCGATCTCGCCCGCCGCCGGGAGCGCCTGGAGCACAAGCTCGCCGGCAAGATGCCGGACTGAAGCGCTGAACGGCATCGACCTGGGTCCCTTGGCCGGGACGGCCGATCAGGACTCCCCGATTTCCGGCCTGCAAGGGAAAACGGATTCTCGAGAAACCGCCAACAAGGGGGGCCGATATGGTGGTCTGTACGATCGGGTTTGCGAAGAAGAACCTGCGGCAGTTCATCGGAAAGCTTCGGGAGGCAGGGGTGAAGAAGGTGATCGACACCTGCCTCCACAACACCTCGCAACTGGCC
>CAYOGU010000180.1:0-7477 GCA_964403345.1 uncultured Syntrophus sp.
TCGCGCAACGAAAACACGCGGAGCAGGTTTACCTTGCCGCCGTTTCTGGTCTCCGGCTTTTCGACACAGCGGATATTCTGGCTCAGCATATCGACGGTCAAACCGTGATCATTCACCAGATGTCCCCAGGCGCCGCCATAGATCTCCTTGATGACATTCTTTTTAAAGCCAAACCACCCCATCGATCCTCCTCCTTGTTGGAATGAATGTTCGTTCCTCACGGTGGGGCTGGAAGCGCCACCGGTTCGGTGCAGCCGTGCAGATCTTGAAGACGCCGCATTCCGGCAACTAAGTTGTCGGATGCATACATATATGTGAGTAAGTGCTAACTTGTCAAGAAGAAATGCTTGCCGAGAAAAAGAGAGGATGAATTGCTTCCGCCCCCGGTATCTGGTCGATGCAGGGCCATCGAAGGAGTGAGGGCCTGCCTTTATGGGGGAGATGAGATCAGGTATGCGAAACGCCGCCGGTAGTCCCGCGACGGTCGATTTTCGCGACCGCCCCGGGACTACCGGATCAGTTTTCTGTCAACGCGCAGTCGGGGTAACAGGAAGGCTTGGCGCAGCCGCGACAGGGACATCCTGGGTGAACGACGCCGCAGTTCACCACTTTCGTGTGCTTGTTGATGTTCATTTGCTCGCTCAGGATCTCGGTTCACAAGGGATTCGCGGCCGTTTCCACCCGATTGCGCCCAAGCCGTTTTGCCCGGTGAAGGGCTGCGTCCGCAGCCTTGAGCAGGGCCTCGGGTTCCTGGCCCTGCGCCAGCGAGGCCACACCGATGCTGATCGTCAGGGCGATCTGCCTGCCCGGGAGCAGGTACAGTTCCCCGGTGATCCGCGTCCGGATCTTTTCCGCCACCATGCCGCCGCCGGCCAGGGGCGTTTCCGGCAGGAGGATGACGAATTCCTCCCCGCCCCAGCGGGCCAAGAGGTCCTGGCCGCGGATCAGGGCCCTCATGCGTTTGGCCGTTTCGACCAGGACCACATCCCCCGCGTCGCGGCCGTGTTCGTCGTTCACCCGCTTGAAGGAATCCAGATCGAGCATCAGCACGGTCAGCGGCGCCTTGCTCCGGCGGCTGCGGATGGCTTCCTGCTCCAGGTACTCGTTCATGATGCGTCGGTTCGGCAGCCCGGTCAGGGAATCGGTCCTGGCCGCGTCTTCGACCACCTTTTCGACGCGCAACCGCACGGCGATTTCCTGGTTCAACTTCTTGTTGACCTCCCTGATGTCCGAGGTTCTCTGCTCCACGCGGATTTCCAGCTCGTCTCTGGCCTTGAGCAGGTCCTCATAGGCCTGGCGCTTTTCCCGCTCCGAGGCGGACAATGCCTGCTGCATGTCATTGAAGGCGGAGACCAGTTGGTCCATTTCATCGTGGGTGCGGATTGTGATCCGTTCGTCCAGGCGACCCTTGGCGATGGCATGGCAGCGGTCGATGAACACACGGATGGGGTCGGTGATGCGGCGGGCCAGCCACCAGCCGAAGAAAAGCGACAGAAGGATTGAGGCGATCAGCGAAGAGATGCCCTTCACCAGGCTTTCCGCCGCGCTCAGATAGAAGATGGTGCCGACGCTTCCCGATACGAGAAGGATGGCCAGCAGATGGCTGAAAAACAACTTCGTTCGAATGGAGCGTCTGAATTTCATGGCGTTCCCCCCCCATCCTGCGAAGGATGCCCGAACCTCCGCGGCGATTTTCATTCTCCTGTGGCGGGACTCCATAAAGCTTTTTATATCGGCCTCTTCTTCCCAGTGCAAGGGCGTTCTTTCATGGCTGAAAGGGACTTACCTGGAGGCGGCCTGACCGGGGCGATGGCTTCGATGTCGGGGCGATTCCAGCCCGGCCTATGGGGGCTGATCGGAAATGGCCCCAGGAGCCCGCGTCGTTGGTTGGAAATGTCCTGATTTTCCTTGACGATTCCCAACGTCGATGTTAGGAGCTTCGCCGAAGCAACCCGTGATGGACAATCCCTCAGAAATATCTTGGAAAGGGAACCATGCTGTTTCGTCCCGCCTCCCCTATCAAGAGCCGTACGTTGCTGCCGATCGCCTCAGTCTCCTCCATGCTCGCCCTGATTCTGTGGACCGTCTGGCCCTGGCTGCCCTTCGAACGGAACCGGGTTCCGCAGACCATCGTCCTTTACGGATTCAGCATCCTCGAACCGGCGATCGCCAAGGGCATCTTCCCGGCCTTCCAGAGAACATGGCTGGCCCAGACCGGGAAGGAGGTGGAGATGATCGGATCCTTCGCCGGCTCGGGTACGGTGACCAACCAGCTGATCATGGGCGTTCCTGCCGAGTTGGCCATCCTGTCCACGGAACTGGATGCGCAGCGGCTTGTGAAGGCTGGGACCATCCGCAGCGAAACGTGGAAGCGTCTTCCCCACGGAGGGGTGATCAACCGGACCCCCTTTGTGATCGTCGTCAGACCCGGCAATCCGAAGAGGATTCACGATTTTGCCGACCTGGCGAGGCCCGGTGTCCGCATCGTCCATCCAGACCCGCTTACCTCGGGCGCCGCGAACTGGGCCATCATCGCCGAATACGGGGCCGCCGTGAGGCGGCCTGGCGCAGACCCCCATGCGGTCCGATCCCTGCTCCGCGGGTCTGGCGAAATGTGGTGGCCCAGGCCGGCAGCGCCAGGGCTGCCAAGACCCAGTTCGACAACGGTTTCGGCGATGCCCTGATTACCTACGAACAGGACGCCCTCTGGAGCCGGTCTCACAGCGTCCCTTCCTTTGAGATCATCTATCCCCGGAGCACGATCCTCAGCGAACACACCCTGGTCGTCATGGAGCCCAACATATCCGGAGAGCGCCGGAAGTCGATCCGGGCATTTGCAGATTTCTTCTGGACCGACGAGGCCCAGCGCCTTTTTGTCAGCCAGGGATTTCGAAACGTCAACGAAGAGCTCAATGCCGGAAACCGGGAGTTCTGCCCCATCGCCGATCCTTTCCTTATCAAGGACTTCGGCGGCTGGGAAGAGGCAAAAGGGCGTATCGTCGATGAGACATGGAAAAACGGGGTGCTCAAGGAGATTGGACCATGAACCGTGAAAACAAGTGGAAAAGCGTTTCTTCCATGTTGCCGGCCGGATTCCTGATCCTGGTCATGCTGCCGCTGCTCCTGTTGCCGCTGGCCTCGGTTTTCATCTATGCCTTCCGCGAGGGTCTTCCGAAATTCACATCCTACCTGGTCACAAGGGACGTCCTGTTTGCCCTGCGGTTCAGCTTGATCATCGCCTTCGTCACGGCCGCCATCAACACCGTCCTCGGCACCTATGCGGCCTATGTGCTCAGCAAGACCCGTTTTCCCGGGAGGGAGCAACTCGGCATCATCCTGAACCTTCCCGTGGCCATCCCCAATGTCGTGGTCGGCACCTCCCTGCTGCTCCTGTGGGGACCCATCGGTCTCCTGGGACAGATGCTGGGACCGCTGGGGATCCAACCGATGTTCACCGCGGCCGGGGTGCTGCTGGCCCATATCTTCGTGACCTTCCCCTACATGCTCGGAACGATCAAGCCCGTGCTGGACGACCTGCCGACCACCTACGAGGAGGCGGCCTACACCATCGGGGCGAGCCGCTGGCAGACCTTCCGGTATGTCATCTTCCCGGCCTTGAAGGGGGGCTCCTGACCGGCGCCCTGCTGACCTTTGCCCATTCACTGGGGGAGTTCGGCGCCACGGTCATGGTTTCCGAAAACCTGAGGCCGAGAACCCAGACCGCGCCCCTCTACATCTTTTCCCAGTTCGAGGGGGGAAACATCGAGGCGGCCAATTCGGTGGCGGCGGTCCTGGCGGTGGTGTCCTTCATCCTTTTTTCGCCATCCTCTATTTTGCCGGCCGAAGCAGGGGCAAGGCAGGGCACCGATGAGTCTCCAAGAGGTCAATCATGTCCATCGTCATTGAACAGATCAGCAAGCGGTACGGGGAGCATTGCGTGGTCGACCGGGTTTCGCTGGAGGTTGCCGACGGGGAACTCGTCGTCCTCCTCGGATCGAGCGGAAGCGGCAAGAGCACCATCCTGCGGATGATCGGGGGCCTCATCCTGCCCGACGAATGGCGAATCCTGCTGCACGGCAAGGATATTACCCGCCTCTCTCCTCAGCAGCGCGGCATGGGGTTCGTCTTTCAGAACTATTCCATCTTTCCCCACATGACCGTTGCCGACAACATCGAGTTCGGACTCAAGATCCGGAAGATGCCTCTCACGGAGCGGGATGGCCGCAGGGAAGGCCTCCTGGGTTTGGTGGGGCTGGAGGGGATGGGAGGCCGCTATCCCGGGCAGTTGTCGGGGGGACAGCAGCAACGGGTGGCCCTGGCCAGATCCCTCGCCTATGAGCCCCGGGTGCTCCTGCTGGACGAGCCATTTGCCGCGGTGGACGCCAAGACCCGCATCCAACTCCGGCAATCTCTGAAGACCATCGTCAGGCAGATCGGCGTCACCACCATCATGGTCACCCACGATCAGCAGGAGGCCTTTGAACTGGCGGACCGCGTCGCCATCGTCAACAGAGGGCGGATCGAGCATTACGGGAACCCGAGCGACATCTACTACAGCCCCGGAACTCGGTTTGCCGCCGATTTCGTGGGAGACATCAACTTCTTCGAGGGGCGGGTCGTCGCGTCCACAGACGAGCGTTGCGAGATCGAGCTTTTCGGACAGCCATCGGTCTGTCGCCGCGGCTCCTACCCCCTCCAACCAGGGCAACGGGTCCTATACGGGGTCCGCCCGGAACAGATCCGGGTCAGTCTCATCGAACCGGAGGACCATGAGAACGGGATCAACGGGGTCATCGAAAAGAGCCTGTTTCTGGGAGATATCACCCGCTACTCGATACGTCTGGCCAATGACCGGCTGCTGGACGTCCAGGTGTTGAACTATCTTTTCATCGAAGGCATGGTCATGCCCTATGAAATGAATGAACAGGTCTGGCTGATATGGAGCCAGGGATCGGGCATCATCCTGCCGGGCGATTCCTCCACCTCCGGTTCCGCATGACGGATTCCCGGAATCAGCCGGATGCCGTCCAATCGGGCGGCCCCCTTTATGCATCGCCTGCGATTCGGCCGCTTGAATGAGCCACTCCCGCTTCTCTTTCTGTGCCATTTCTTTAGGATGAAGATCAGTTTCCGGACAATATGCCTAAGCTGAGACATCACTTCCCTGCGTTCTTGGCATTTGACAGGAGAGGGGGCCGTTGTGTAGCCTGATGCAAACCGGGCACCGATGACCACGGCCAAAGATGCCGCGACCCCATGATCGTCAAAGAGATATTCGCCAAATCCGTCCTTTCCAGGTCGCAGGTTTACGACTACGCCCTGAACCCCTATGTGGGGTGCGGCCACGCCTGCCGGTATTGCTACGCCGCATTCATGAAGCGGTTCACCGGCCACCGGGAGCGATGGGGGACCTTCGTCGATGCCAAGGTCAACGCGCCGGAACTCCTGTCCAGGGAAATCAGGAGGAGACGCCCGGCGAGAGTCTGGATCAGCGGGGTCTGCGACCCCTATCAGGCGGCGGAGAAGCGGTACAAGCTGACTAGGAGATGCCTGGAGGTCCTCCTTGAGGCGCAATGGCCTGTTACCATACAGACCAAATCGCCCCTGGTCCTCAGGGACGTCGCGATTGTGGAGAACTTCGAGGATATCGAAGTAGGATTCTCCATCGCGACCGCCGATGAGCGGATCCGGACGCTCTTTGAGGCCGGGACCCCTCCGATCGGGGAGAGGGTCCGGGCCCTGGAAGTCCTCCACAGCCGGGGGATCCGGGCCTTCGCCATGATCGCGCCCCTCCTGCCGGGGTCGGAGGGGCTGGTCGGGGCCCTCGCCGGGAAGGTGGACCATGTCCTGATCGACCGTCTCAACTATTTCTACGCCGATCGGATCTACCGGGATCACGGCCTGGAATGGGCCAGGGAGGACGCCTTCTTCCGCCTGGCCGCGGAAGGGCTGCGGGAAGGGTTCGAAGGGAAGGGGATCTCCGTGCAGGTCCTCTTCTGACCGGTGCCGGGGTCCCTCTTCGTGCGTCCCTGGCGGGAGGATCGGCCCGGGCCGGATCTCGAATCCCCTTTTGCCAAGAATACTTGCCGTCAGGCGAGGGGATGAAGTAACATGATCCGGGAAGCTGGGTGCGGCATGGGTTCGAGGGAAGCAGGGGATGTGCGGCATCATCGAGGCGAATGGCTGACGGCCGGCCAAAGGGGATTGAAAGATGACGATCATCGGGAGACCGCGCATGATTGAACCAATCCGGATCATCGGCACGCTTCTGTTCCTGCTTTCCTTCGCGGGGATGGCTTTGCACCCCTCCGCAGCTCCCGCTGCGGAGCGGTCGCGGGAGATCCGTGCGGGCGTTTTGCGGAACTATTCCCCCGAGCAGTATCTTGATGCAAGAACGGGAAAGCCTTCAGGACTTGCGATCGATGTCATGGACGAGGTCGCAAAGAACGCCGGGTTGGATGTGCACTATGTCCTGTTCGAGGAGTTGGCCCCTGCCCTCCAGGCCCTCAAAGACGGCCGTATCGATTGCCTCTCCGGGATCGGTATCACCGAGGAAAGAACGAGGGATATCGCCTTCTCCCGTCCATTCGACACCTTCGATATCCGGATTTTCATCCGTGAATCCACCACGGATATCCGCGGCATCGACGATCTGCGGGGACGAAGCGTCGCCGTGGTGGTCGACACCACGGGCTTTCTTGCCATGCAGAGTTACGGAAAAGCAACTTCCGTCGTTTTCCGATCCCTCGACGAGGCCCTCCTGTCCCTGTTGACGGGAAATGCGGACGCCTTGGTATCCGTCGAACCTCCCGTTCGTCTGATTGCCCGCAAGGCCGGGCTTGCGGAACAGATCAAAGCCATCGGAAGCCCTCTGCGTGAAGTCAAGCGTGCCATCGCCGTGAGCAGGCAAAGGACTGATTTGCTTCCCGTGTTGGATGCGGCGGTCCAGGAGGTGATGTCCTCCCCCAGATTCAAGGAAATATACATCAAGTGGTATAGCGCACCGGCTCCGTACTGGAATGCCCGACGGGTATCGATCACGGCGGGCATTCTGCTCGTGCTGATCATCGTGATCTTTGCGGCCTGGCATTCTTATTCGTTGAGGCGGATCAACAGGGGCTTGAAGCGCGCACTTGAAAGGCTCAAGGATACCGATGCGCGGCTCAGGGAAAGCGAGATGCGCTATCGCCAGATCATCGAGGCCTCCCGCAATATGGTATGGGAGGTCGATGCCAGCTCGGTCTATACCTACGTCAGTCCCCGTGTCAAGGATCTGCTCGGATACGAACCCGAGGAGGTGATCGGGAAGTCCTTATTCGACTTTATGTCCGACGAGGAGGCCGGACGCATCAAACCGGTGTTTGCCGCACTCGCCGCCAAACGGGAACCGTTTATGAATGTGGAGAATGTCAACCGCCACAGGGACGGCAGATCGGTGATCCTGGAAACGACAGGGGTGCCGATTCTTGATGAAAGC
>CAYOGU010000181.1:0-7443 GCA_964403345.1 uncultured Syntrophus sp.
ACCGGTCGCTTTCCGCGGGGGTCCGGGACATCGCCCAGAAAGGCTCCTGCGTCCGCCGCATCCTCGACGCCGTCACCGCGAGCGGCTCCCGGACCGTCCCGGCCCCGGGATACCGCGTGCATCACGTCGAATACGCGCCGGCCGCGGGAAGGCCCTTCTTCCTCAGGAGGATCACCCCCCAGCAGATCGGCAGCCCGGCCCGGAGCGCGCACACCCCGCAGCGGTGGTACGAGGACGGGGGCCTCCTCCATATCGACCCGGTCCCGGACGCGGCCTATCCCCTCAGGCTCTACGTCTCGGACGCCCCGAAGCTTGCGGCGGCCTCGCTTTCCAGCTTTTCCGCCGGATGGACCGCAGGGACCGGATGGACGGCCGGGACCTCGGCGTCCCATTCCGGGGCCGCCTCCGGGGACCTCGTCTGCACGGCCGCAAACCTTGCGGCGGGAGCGAATTACACGCTCCAGGTGACGGTGACCGGGAACGCCGGGACCCTCACCCCCCATGCCGGAACGGTCGCCGGTGTCCCGATCCTGACCGACGGGTATCACACCCAGAACCTGACCGCCTCTTCCGGGACTCCGGCACTCAAATTCACGGCCACGGGCTCCGTGACGATCGACGACATCCTGCTTTACAAGGACGCGGATTTCTCGGCGGAGGCCGACCAGACCGGGCTTGCGCCGATGTGGCAGCACCTGGCGGTCCTGGCGGCGGTCCGGGACGGGCTCCGGAAAGACCGCCGTGGGACTGTGGCGCAGATCCTCGACGCCCTGATCGGAAACGAGATCCGGCACCTGAGGGCCAATGCCGTCGAGATCGTGCCGGCCGGGCGGAAGGACAGGGGGACGAACTGATGCTGACGCTCGCCTCGATCCTGTCCATGGCCCGCGCCGCCCTGAACGACGCCGCGGTCGTCGGCGACGACGAGCTCAAGGCCCTGGCCAACCTGGGCTATATCGACGTGGCCGTCAAGGGGGTCTGCCGAGCGACCCGGATCGTCAAGTCGAACATCCCCGCGGGGGTCTCCCTGGTCCCGGTGGACTGCATCCGGGTGAACTGGGTGACCTGCGACACCCCGGCAGGCGAGAAGGACCTCCTCCCGGTGACGCCGGAGGCCTTCAACAGCTACCCCTATGCCGGAACCCATCCGCAGGTCTGGTTCCCCTGGGGAGGGTTCATCGTGATCGGGCCGGTCCCGGATGTCGCCGCCTACAGCCTGAACGTCTACGCGGCCTGCTATCCGGCGGCCGCCATGAGCGCGGACACCGACACGCCGTCCGATCTCCCCGCGGAGTTCCACGAGTGCGTGGAGATGTTCGTGGAGGCCTTCGGCTGCCTGAAGCTCCGGCGCTGGGGGGACTTCGCGGCGGCCTATAACCGGTACGTCGGGGAGGTGCAGGCCCGGAAGTTCGAATACGTGCTTTCTCACCCGGACCCGCGGCAGGCCGGCGCGGTGCCGGATATCGTGGAGGTCTCATATGCCTGACGACAGGCGGCAGGTCAGGATGGTCCCGCTCCAGGAGATCCCGGCGGGGCAGAACGAACCGGTCAGGAAGGTGATCGTCCCGCTGGACGGCAAACTGATCACGGCCGCGGACCCGGCGACCATCGGCCGGAATTTCCGGAGCCTGATCAACATGCGCTACGGGAACTCCAACCCGCGGTCCGTCGGCGGGATGACGAAGATCAACGCCACGGCGCTGACGACCTATCTCAAGGTCCGCGGCGCCATCCATTTCAGGAAGAACAACCAGGGGGTGATGTGACATGGCCGCAGTGATTTACGGGTTCAACGCCCTGACGGGCGGCACGGAAGGTTGCCTGGACGCCATCGACGGCGGGATCCTCGCCGACGGGGACATGGCGGTCGGGATCTCGGCGGGCGTTTATCATTCCTATTCGCTCGACGCGGACTCCGGGGCGGACGAATCGTCGCCGACAGTGATCTCCCCGGACGCGAACGCCGGCGATAAAAGGTGGATTCTGGCATCCGGGACGTCCTCGGCTTCCCTGGATACCTCGAATCTGATGCACATCCAGGACCGAAAGACGTCCGGGACCGCAGGGGGGACGTTCACGGGCGGGGCGTGGCAGACGCGGACCCTGAACACCATCCTCACGGCCAATATTTCGGGGGCGTCGCTGTCGTCGAACGCCGTCACCCTGCCGGCCGGAACCTACTGGGTCGAAGGGTATGCCATGGCCCATAGGTGCAACATGCACAAAACGCGGGTGTACCAAACGTCTGGGACGGCCTCGACCCTGGTGGAAGGATCCAGTGAGATCTGCTCCGCGTCGATGGGGGGAATACAAACAAAGTCCTGCTTCTCCGGGCTTTTCACGCTGGCCGCGCAGCAGACTATTGAGTTGCAGCATCAATGCTCTATGACCGAAGCCACGGACGGCTTCGGATACGCGTCAGGATTTTCCACGGAAGTATATGCCGATATCAAGATCTGGAAGGTCGGGTAGATAGATGGTCGTTTTCAGCAACGTCAACGATGTCCATTTCAATTCCGCGTCAGGGATGGTCGCGTTCCATGCCGAGACGCCCCCGTCCGTCTCCGCGGCAAGCCCGTCGTCCGGAAGCCGGAGGCGGACCTACGACGTTTCCGTAACCGGGACCGGGCTTTCCGGCGCCACGGCCGTCAGCTTCGGAGACGGGATCGCGGTGAACAGCTTCACCGTCGATTCGGCGATCCAGATCACGGCGAATATCTCCATCCTGGTCAACGCCGTTTCGGGCCTTCGGGCGGTCTGGGTCCGGGTGCCGCTGGGGGTCGAGCGCGCGGACGATCTTTTCATCGTCCAGAAAACCGAGAACCACATCCTGGTCCAGGCCTACAACGCGAATCTTTCCGCCTCCGCGGTTCTGGACAACATGTCCAGCATCCCGCTCCCGAGGGATTTCTCCACGACCCCCCTGTGGACGGACTCGGAAGGAGCGGGGTACGGGTACTTTTCCGAGGCCCCCCAGGGCCGCATCGCCTACTGCAACGGCATCGACTCCTGCATCTGGGGCGGGGAGGAGATCACCTGCACGGCGTTCATCACCGCGACCGCCGAGGTGACCGACATCCCGGCGGACCCGGCGGACTTCTCCGACGCGGTCCTCAACACCCGGCAGGACATCGAAAACGTGGCGATCGTCGGCGGGACCGGCGGAAACTGGTTCCTGGTCCGCTCCCCGGTTCCGATCCAGGGCGTCACGCTCTACATCGCGGACGGCGAGGAGAACACCACGACCAGCACGCTCACGGGAAAACAGTGGACCGGGTCGGACTGGTCCTCCCTGACCCTGACCGACGGCACCTCCGTGGGCGGAAAGGCCCTGGCCAGGACCGGGGCGGTGACCTTCGCCTCCACGGTCGATACCTCGAAGCTCAAGTACATCGAGGGCGGACTCGGGTACTGGTACCAGTTCAATCTCAGCGCGGGGGGTGCCCAAATATACTACGTCACCCTGGACGCCCCGTTCCAGCGGATCGTGGACATCTGGGACGGCCTGGACCGGGACATCGCCGCCTTCTTCAAGTACACGACGATCTACGAGGACCTGATCCTCCATGTGACGGAAGATGTCTATTACGCGAGCGACAGCTCGACCTGGGCGGACCTTGCGAACCTGGGGGCGTACAGCGCGGGGAACAACTGCCTTTTGATCGGGACCTTCGAGCGGGCCACGGCCTTCAACATCAACGTCCCGCCGGACAAGACCAACAGCACGGCCTCGACCGCCGCCGCCGTGGACTACTGGGACGGGACGGATTTCGTGACCGTCGGGGCCGTGGTGGACGGCACGGCCGAGGGCGGGATCTCGCTCGCCAAGTCCGGGACGATCAGCTTCACGCCCCCGGACGCTTACAAGGTCCGCAAGCGGACCCTGGGCAACAACTCGGTCCCGCTCTACTACTACCGGCTCCGGTTCGACAAGACCCTGGACTCCGACACGGCGGTCTACTACGTCTCCAGCATCCCGGCCCCGAAGCAGATCCGGGGATACAAGTTCCCGCTCTACTCCCAGGACCGGCTGATGCTCTGCTGCAACATGGACGGCAAGCGCAACAGCATCCTGATCGCGGCATCCGGCACCTGCCAGGTCTTCAACGGCTCCGACAGCCTGGAGATCGAGTTCGGGAACCACGAGGAGATCAACTGCGGCTGCACGACCTTCGCCCAGTACGGCTCCAACGTGTTCAACATCACCATGCTGTTCAAGGACCGGGAGATCTGGGCGCTGGTAAAGAACGAATCCTCCTGGCTGAAGTACCGGATCTCGACCTCGATCGGGTGCTCGTCCCCGAGGACCCTGGACGTGGTGAACGTCCCGCCCCTGGAGGGCCAGCAGAACGCGAACCGGTGCTTCGCCATCTGGCTGGACGCCGGTTCCGGCGGGGTCTACGTCACCGAGGGACGGACCCCCATCAACGTGGCGGACGATATCCTGGACCTCTTCGACCAGGCGAAGGCCGAGCACATCGACCTTGCGCACGTGAACGGATTCGCCGGGTTCGTGGACAAGGGCCGGCTGGAATACCACCTCTTCCTGACCCTGAACACCGGGGAGGCGGAATTCGTCCTGGACCTCCGGCGATGGAAGTGGTTCCGGATGGACCGCGGGGCCGGAAACGCCCTTCAGTGCGCGCTCAACGTCACGGACCAGTACGGCAACAACTACGCCTACGGGTTCGTCGATACCGGGTACATGGAGCGTCTGGAGCACGGCACCACCTTCGACGGCACCGCCATCGCCTCGACCCTGTGGCTGGGGGACCTCTCGCTGATCGACAACGACTGTTTCACCGAATCCGAGGTCAAGGCCATCGTGCCCTGCATGGTCGCCGGGACAGGCGCGGCGGACATCACCATGACCCACTACGTCGATTCCGCCGCAACCGGGACCGCCTGCACGGTGGATCCGGCGAACGCGGGCCACCGGCTGGCCTTCCCGGTCAAGACCGCGAACTCGGCCCCGGGGGTCCTGCACTCCCTGAAGATGGAAACCGTCATGGACGAAGAAAGTTGTGGCTTCGAGCCGATCAGTATGGCGATCTATTATCAACCCGTGCGCGAGCACGATTACATGTAAGGAGGGTCATCATGGCCGAGTCCTATTCGTATGCGGTGCCCACGTCGTCCCTGAGCAAGATCATGAGGCTGTTCAACGCCAGGAAGGCGGCCGGGCAGATCGTCCAGCCCTGGGAGCTGGAAGCCCTGTACAGCTCCGAGCTGGGAAACCTGTCAAGCCAGCAGGCCACGAACCGCCAGCTTTCCCTGGCCGAGAAGGCGCAGGCCGAAACCGCCCGGGCGAACGCCATTACCGAGGCCCTGAACGCCGAGAAGCTGGCCGAGGCCAAAAGGGAATACGAATCCACCCTGGCCCAGAACAAGAGCCAGTACGAATCCACCCTGGCCCTGCAACAGGCCGCCCTGGAAGAACAGAAGCGCCAGGCCGACATCAACGCGAGCAACGCGGCTGAACAACTGGCGGCCGCCAAGTCCGCCTCGACGGTGCAGGGCGTGGGCAGCGCCCTCATGGGAGGGGCCGTCGCCGACAAGCTGACGGGGGGTGCCCTTTCCAACGCAGCCGGAAAAGTCGGCGGGTTCATAACTGACATGTACAAGAATGTCACTGGGGCTAATGCGGACATTCCCAGTGACGAAATCGGAATGGGAAACGTTGATCTTACTTCCTCCTACACACTTCCCTCCGATCCCTCCGCGCCCGCTTCGTCGGCCACATGGAACGGACCGGATTTCTCCACCCCCGGCACGCCGACAACCCAGCCATGGGATTATGACCTCAACGGCAACCTCACGAGCACAGGGAAAGCGGTTTCCCTCGGCACCGAAGCCGCGGCATCGGAGGCCGCCGCAGACACGGCGACAAGCGGGTCCGGGCTGAACCTCGCTCAGTCCTATGCCCCGACTGCGGAAACCGGGATGTCGAGCGTTCCCACGGACGAACTGTCGCAGATGATGGGGAAGAACGTCGCCCAGGACCTCTATTCCGCCCCGGTCTACAGCAGCGGGACCATCGGGGAGGGCCTTTCCTCCGTCGGCGACAGCGGGCTGAATCTCGCGACGCAGGGGAATGTCGGAGACTTCGGGGAAGTCGCGGCCATGATGGGGCTGGACACCCTCGGAACGAACGCGGCAGGGTCCGCCCTGACCGGGAAATTCGTGCCAGAGTACAGCGGGTTCAACATCAGCAGCGATCCGGGAGCGGTGGAGCAGTGGTATTACCACCCGTCCGACGTTCTGCAGCAATACAACAACTGGCTGGCCCAGGGAGGGACTCCGCTCTCCCAGTCCGAAATGCTGCTGATGACCTACAATCCGACCGGGTATGCGAATTACGCCAGTGCGCTGAACGGCGTGGACATTGCCGACGCCGCCATGAGCATGGCCGGCAATCCCTACAATGCCGCCGCCGGGGTAGACATCTCGGATGCGGCGATGAGCGAGGCGACCTCCTATCCGTTTGACACCTCCAGCGCCGAAGGGATTTACGCCGGCATGGGAGGAGCCGGGGAGGCAACGTCCGGCCTGTACGCCGGGATGGGCGGAGCCGGGGAAGCGGCTGCGGACACCGCAGCAAGCTTCGGCCTGTCCGATGTCGGAGGGTTCCCGCTCTGGATCGCAAGCAACATCCTGAGGGGTTGGGGTCTTGGCTGCATCATCGTGACCGCCTGCACCGATCCTCATTCCCCGGAAGTGGAGATTGCCAGGGAATACCGGGACAAGTGCATGGACCTGGACCAGATCCGGGGCTACTACATGATCGCCGAGAAGGTGGTCCCCCTCATCAAACGGTCCGGTATCTTCAAGGGGATCGTCAAGAAGGTGCTGGTCGATTCGCTGGTCGATTACGGAAGGCATGCCCTCGGGAAGCAGGAGAGGAAACCGCGCCTGCTGTCCAGGATCGTTTCAGAGGGGTTCCTGTGGCTGTGCAGGAAGGTGGGGAAGACCAGGGAGACGTTCGTGAGGGTCAACGGAGAGGTGGTCTAATGAGGCTTACCGTTCCTGATGCGATTAATGCGCTCCTGAAGGGCAGGGTGTTCGTCCCAGAATCCGCCGCCGTCCGACCCGATACCGGTCAGCTTTTCATACGCCTGGGCCTGCTCCTCTCTCGGCATATCCAGACACCGTTCGGCGGTTTCGGACGCAAGATCGTCGGCTTCCCATTCCTGCTCCTTGCTGTACTGCTTCATGATCGCCGGGTTCACGACGAGATTGAGGAACGACGCTCCCGGGATGAACGTGCCGATGCCGGACATGACCTCGTGAATCGCGGCACTCTTTTCGTTGTGCTTCTTGAGATGCTCAAGTTTTATGTGGGCAAGCTCGTGGGCCATGACAAACGCAAGGGATCTGTCGTCGAGCAGGAGGCAAAGTCCCTCTGTAAGATAAACCCGATCTTCCGTAGCCCATGCCGCAGGG
>CAYOGU010000182.1:0-1455 GCA_964403345.1 uncultured Syntrophus sp.
AGGGGGAAGAGGCGCTCCGCCGTGCCCTGGGCCTTGGTGTAGCCTCTCCAGTAGAGGCCCCCGGCGGTCCAGACGGCCACGGCGGCCAGGGCCGCCGCCCCGCTCCATGCGAGGGCCAGGTGGAACAGGGCCTCGGACCTGCGGCCCGCCAGCGCCGCCGTCAGGCCGTCGAAGGCCCAGGTGGTGGGCAGGAGGGGAGAGCCCGGCGTCCCCATCTCCCGCAGGTAGATCAGGAGGGTCGCGAAGTTCTCGGGATTCACCAGCTGCTCGGGCCTCATGACCCGCACCGCGAGGATCAGGCCCACGACCAGGGCCAGGCCCACGAAGACGAAGGCCGTCCGGATCCGCCCGGCCGGCAGGACGAACGCCGCCACGACCACGATCAGGGCGCTCAGGGCCGAGGCAACCAGGCAGAAGGGGATCAGGGCCGCCCCGGCCGTCCAGTAGAAGAACGGCCCCGCCCCATAGACGATCCCGTAGGAGAGCAGGACCGGGAGGCTGAAGACGACGACCATCCAGCAGCTGTCCAGGGTGCTCTCGATCCATCGGGCCAGGAAGAGCGTTCCGCGCCGGACCGGCATGGCGTGGACCAGGATCAGGTCGCGGCTGAGGTAGAGCTTCGTGAGGGAGGCCACGATCCCGCTGAAGATCAGGAGCGAAAAGAAGGTCACGAGGACCATCATGAGGAGCTTCCGGGCCAGGACGTCGCCGAACTCCTCGATCCCGTGGAAATAGGTCAGGACCCGGTGGAAGAGGACAAAGGCGCCGACCCAGAAGGCGATGCCGGTCCCGGCGAAGAGGAGCCGCCGGATCCGCCGGTTCGCCGCGCTCCGGGAGGCGCCGTCGTTCCTGAAGGCATGCCAGCGGGGGCCGAGCAGGGCGAGGAGCTCCGTCATGGCGCCCCCCGTTGCCCGGATGGGCCGTCCCCGGCAGGGGACTCCGCCTCCCCGGTCAGGCGGAGAAAGACCTCCTCCAGGTCGCCCTCCTGGAGCAGGGCCGTCCCCTTCAGATCGCCCGTGGTCCCCAGGGCGATCAGCCTGCCCCGGTGGATAATCCCGATCCGGTCGCAGAGGTCCTCGGCGATCTGCAGGGTGTGGGTGGACATGAAGATCGTCGTCCCCCGGCCGGCGAGCCCCCTCATGAGGTCCTTGACCATCCGGATCCCCGCCGGATCGAGGCCGACCATCGGCTCGTCCACGATGATGAGCTTCGGCTCGTGCAGGAGCGCCGAGGCGATCACCAGCCGCTGCCTCATCCCGTGGGAGTAGGCCTCGATCAGGTGATCGGCCCAGTCGTAAAGGGAAAAGCGGATCAGGAGCCCTTCGGCCCTCCGGCGGAAATCCCCGTCGCCGCAGCCGTAGAGGTCCGCCACGAACTGCAGGAACTCCATCCCGGTGAGCTTCTCGTAGAGGAACGGGCGGTCGGGGATGAACCCGATGAGCCGCTTGGCCTCCT
>CAYOGU010000182.1:1465-7338 GCA_964403345.1 uncultured Syntrophus sp.
CCGTCGATGAAGACCTCCCCTTCCGTCGGCCCCAGGACCCCCGCGGCCATGCGGATCGTCGTGGTCTTGCCCGCGCCGTTCGGCCCGATGAAGCCGAAGATCTCCCCCCGGGCCACATCGAGGTCCAGGTGGTCCACCGCCAGGGTCTTTCCGTAGCGCTTCGTCAGCCCGACCAGCTTGATCATCTCGCCGTCTCCAGGATCTCGATGCCCAGCTTCCCGATGAGGCCCGCCAGGTCGAGCTGGCGCTCGGCCGAACCGCGGACGAACCGCAGGTGCGTGACGTCGGCGGGCATCTGGCCCAGGACCGAGTCGGCGGTGACCCATCCGCCCCGGTCCCTCAGGTAGAGGGCGTTCCAGGCATGGTAGTAGAACCGGCCCCGCAGGTAGACCAGCCCCGCTTCCACCTCGGCCGGGATCCCCGCCGCCCGGGCCAGGGCCGCCAGGAGGACGGCGTGCTCGTTGCAGTCGCCGGCGCGGCTCTCCAGCGTGTCCAGGGCGCTCGGGATCGAGAGGACCGGCCGCTTTTCCAGGTTCCGGTTCACCCAGGCGACGAGCTTTTCGGCTTTGAGCGCCTCGGAATCGGCCGGGCCGACGATCTCCTCCAGGGTCCGCCGGATCCTCGGATCGTCGGACTGGATGAAGGGCGTGGCCCTGAGAAAGGCCGCCAGATCCTTCTGCCCGTCGGCCGGGCGGTTACCGGCGGCCGGCGCCTCGCGCCGGATCGTCAGGACCCCCTCCCGGAACTCCTGCCGGCCGCCGTCCAGGGCAAAGGCCCCCTCGATCCCCTTCAGGCGGACCTTCAGGAGCCGGAGCCGGTCGGGGTCCGCGATCGTCCCGGAGGGGGCGATGGAGGCAAGCTCGGTCCAGTCGGCGGCCCCGGCCCCCTCGACGCCCGCCATGGCCTCCTCCCGGCTTGCCCGCTCCAGGACGATCCCCAGGATCCCCTCCTCCCTG
The DNA here is from genome assembly GCA_964403345.1 of uncultured Syntrophus sp. GTDB lineage: Bacteria > Desulfobacterota > Syntrophia > Syntrophales > UBA5619 > JAKAFS01. The sequence continues at coordinate 2,422 of CAYOGU010000182.1, forward strand.
AGAACAACGCCGTCCCGGTCGACCCAGGCGACCTGCCTCATCCCCATGAATTCGACGGAGAGCTTGCGGGCCTTCTCGCTTCTGCCGCCCGCCGTCACCAGCTCTTCGCCCATGAAGGTGACCTGGGCCTCCCGCTGCCCGAGGGAGGCCGGATCGAAGACCGGAAATTCCCGGGCCTCGCCAGGCTGGAGATGGGCGGCCCCCAGGGATTCCAGGATCCCGCCGCCCAGGAAGGGGGCCTTGGCCAGGGGGACGACGGCCGTCCTTTCCCGGCCCGGCTCGCCGATCCGGACGGCCATCTCCTTCCCCTTCACGGTCCCTTCGGCCTGGAACTTCAAGAGGTTGGATGCGAGATCGAACCGGAAGGAGGCGAGCGTCCGGTCCTCCTTCAGCCGGGCCTCGGTCCGGATGGTCAGCGGCTGGACGATCCCCATGGTCCGGACCTGCATGAGGATCCGCTCCTCGAAGCGGAAACCCCCGTCGGTCCGGGACAGGACCCGGCTGGCATAGCCGATTTTCCGGCCCTGCTGGGTGATCGACATCCAGGTCTCGCCCGTGGGGAGCCCCGCCTGGACGGCCGCGCCGGTCCCCGCCGGGCGGGCGGAGAACTTTTCCGGGACGCCCAGGCGGATCGCCAGGAGCAGGGAGAAAAGGAGGATCGCCGCCCCGCCCGCCGCATGCCATCTCCAGCCGCCCCTTCCAGCCATGCCCTTTCCCGTATGGTTTTCAGCCGGTCCGTCGCCGCCCGGCCGGAATCCGTCCACCCGCCCCCGGTCCGCCCGGGGGGCGTTCCGGGCCGGCCCTTTCCTCCCGCAGCCCGATCCCCTGCCGGGCGCCTTTCACGATGGGCTTTGCTGCTGATTTTAATCCCATTTCGGAGGGCTGTCAAACGGCTGGATTTTCAACCGCTTGCCCTGTGTCCGGGGATGGATTTTGGGACGCGATGTGAATATTTTTCGGGGCCTCCTGCCGTCGAAGCGAAGCGGCCGCAGCGGCAACTGTCTGAGCGCCGTCTGGCATGAACTCGCAGAGTCAGCGGAGCGAAGCGCAGCTAATTTTTGCCGGTGCAGCGGAGCAAAACGCTGCAGGGTCGAAAAAGATTCATGAGCGCCCGAAATCCACCCCGGGCGTCATCACCGGCTTTCCCGACCAAAATCGGCCTTGTCAGTGCCCCTGAATTCTGATAGCGTTCCCCGGCACGGGGGAAGGCGCCCCCGGGCACATACACGATTCAATCCAAGGGAGGGGAATCCATTCGTGGCTGAGGACCGTTCCATCGCACAGGCCAGGGAAGTGCTCCGGATCGAGGCGGAGAGCATCTTCAACCTGATCGAGCGGGTTGGGGAGCCCTTTTCCAGGGCCGTCGAGCTCATTTACGGCTGCAAGGGGCGCGTGATCGTCGCCGGGATCGGCAAATCGGGACTGATCGGCCGCAAGATCGTGGCCACCCTGACCAGCACCGGCACGCAGGCCCTCTTCCTCCATCCCGTGGAGGGACTCCACGGGGATCTGGGAATCGTCCGGAAGGAGGATGTCTTCCTGGCCATCTCGCACAGCGGCGAGACCGCCGAGCTCAACCTGCTCATCGAGAGCATCCGCGACCTCGGCGTCCCGCGGATCGCCTTCACGGGGGACCTCCGCTCCTCGCTGGCCCAGGCCTGCGACGTGGCGGTCGACGTGGGCGTGGCGAAGGAGGCCTGCCCCTTCGGCCTGGCCCCCACCTCCAGCTCCACCGCCGCCCTGGCCATGGGGGACGCCCTGGCCGTCGCCCTCATCGACCGGCGCGGTTTCCAGGAAAAGGACTTCTACAAATTCCACCCCGGCGGAAACCTCGGCTCGCGCCTGCGGGCCAAGGTCCGGGACGTCATGATCGTCGGCGCCCAGGTCCCCCGCGTCGGCCCCGAGGCCTCGGTCCTGGAGGCGATCCGGGAGATGGACGACAAGAACAAGGGCTTCGTCCTGGTCGCGGACGCGGCGGACGCCCTGCTGGGGATCCTCACCGACGGCGACATCCGGCGGCTCGTCCGTTCCGGCAGGGAGTTCCGCACCGGGCGGATCGACGCCTACATGACCCGCGGCCCCAAGACCGTGGGCGAGCACATCTCCGTGGCCCAGGCCGTCGAGCGGATGCAGCGCGACGAGATCACGACCCTGGTCGTGGCCGACGGCGCCGGCCGCCTCAGGGGCTACGTCCATCTCCACGACATCCTCGGCCGCGGCGGCACGCTGAAGATCTCCCTCAACGAATAGGCCGGCCCATCCCGATTGCCGCAGGAAAAGCGTCCGGAGAAGGGACCCCTGCGCCGTGGATTCCCCGCGGCTTTCAGGACGGCGCCGCCGGCGATCCGCCCCCGGGCGGACAGCCGGCGCGACCGCAAGGGGGGCGCCATGATGATCTTCGATCGGCCCGTGGCCGCCGGCTTTCTGGCCGTCGCGGTCATCTTCCTCGCCGTCAGAGCCCTTTTGTCAGGACGCCGAACGGCGGCGACAAAATGAAGGATTAAGGATTCCATGAAGAACCTGACCATCATTTCGGACGATTTGACGGGCGCCGTGGATTCGAGCTCCTTTTCCATGGCAAGCGGAAGCCGGGTGCGCGTCGAGACGACCCATGAAAACCATATCCTTCCCCACGACGGCCGGGAAGTGATCTCCATCAACATGTCTTCGCGAACCCTTGAAGGCGAAGCGTCCCGCCGGCGGCACCAGGAGCTTGCAGCGAAAATCCGGGATCTGCCGGATCAGCTCGTCATGAAAAAAATGGATACCGGATTCCGCGGAAACGCGGCATTCGAGATAGAAGGCATCATGAAAGGGCTTGGGATGGAGGTGTGCTTTGTCCTGGACCACTCCCCATCCAGGAATACCTTTACCCTGTATGGAAACCAATACGTGGAGGGGGTGATTCTCCCCAAATCCGTGTTCGGCACGGAAGATCCGCTGAAGCGGCAACGGTCCGCCTATATTCCGGACATCCTGGCGAAAGACGCCACCCTGCCGGTGGGGCTCGTCGATATCGACAAGGTGAAAGGGACCCGCTTGCTGGAGGATGTCCGGGACGCAATCGGGAAGGGCCTCCGGATCCTCGTGTTCGACGTGACGGGCGACGCGGACTGCTCGAAGATCATCCGCACGCTGGCCCCCCATTACGCGAACGCGCTCTGGGCCGGTTCCAACGGGCTCGGATGGGGCCTTGCGGACTATCTGTACGGGAAGCCGAAAGAAGCCATCTACGCGCCGGGGAAAGATCTGCGCTGTGCCTGTTTTACGGCGTCGGCCTACAGCGTGGTCCGAAGACAGATCGCGGCGGCGCAAAAGAGGGGATTGTCGGAAGTGATCCTGGATATGGACCAAGTCGTATCCGGAGACCCCTCGGCCCTTGCCGGGGCCGTCCAAAAGTGCCTGAAGGCAAGCGAAAGCGGAAACTTCATCCTGTCCCCCAGGCTTTCGCCCGGAGTCGGCGGCGAGAAGGTGTCGGACCTGATCCTGGCCTCCGTTGCCCAATGCGCGGTGAAGATCTGTGCGTCGGTCCGCTTCGACCGCATTGTCGTCGTGGGCGGGGAAACCTCCTATGCCGTTCTGCACGGCCTGGGAATCACGAAACTCTATCTGACTGAAAAACCGGAAACAGGGATCGGCACCGGCACGATCGGGGACGGCCCCTACGCGGGAAAGAGTTTTTCCATCAAAGGCGGCTCCATCGGATCGGACGCGGCGCTCTGCCGGATGCTCGGCCTGGAAGAAGAGGAATGATCATGGAAAAGGAAACGGAATACAGGGATAAATTGGCGGATATCATCAAATATTCCGCCCTGGGATACGATCGTTTCTTGACGATTGCCGACAGCGGGAATGTGAGCAGCCGGTATCGGGACGGCATCCTGATCACCGCCAGCGGCGTTTCGCTCAAGGAAGTGACGGAAGACGGTGTCCTTTATGTCGGCATGAACGGGGAGGTCCTTTCGAATCCGGGCGGGCTGAAACCTTCCAAGGAGACGCAGATGCATCTGGCCATCTACCGGCAGCGCCCGGACGTGCAGGGCGTGTACCATGTCCATCCCGCCTATGCGACGACCTATGCGGTCAAGGGGAAGGAAATTCCATTCCTGACTTCCACGGCCAAACGCAAGATCGTTGCCGCACCGCTGGTTCCCTATGCCCCGCCGGGCTCGGAGGAACTCGGCCGCTATGTCAGCGACGCCCTTTCCAGGGAGGATCGTTCGATCCATTCGCTGCTTTTGAAGGATCACGGGATCGTGACATTCGGGGAATCCCTGGAGCAGAGCTTCTTTCTTGCAGAGCTTCTGGAGATGACGGCCCGAATATCCATCCTGTCGAAATCGATATGATCTCCATCGGGACCCGCCGGGCCGGCCGTGTCTCCGTTTGAAATAAACGGTGGCGACTCCTTAAATCTTCAAATCGCGTCCTCAAAATCCATCCTGCACCGGGTAAACGGAGTCAGAGTCCGGAAGTATAATTGAATTAATAATTATAACAGTTAGTTATACACATAAAAGTGTTGGCATTACTCCGTTGTCCTTTACAAAAACTCTATTTATATAGCTGCATTAAATAACGAGGCATAATATAAAAAGGGTCTAGACTAGCTGAGGCACATTGAAAGTGGTAAAAAGCTAGTCATGACAATCGTTAATCGGTACGTAAAACGTTCAAGAATTTCTGAGGCCAAATTCCGAGAATTTGTGAAGTGTTTTTCTCTGGATTTGGACGCTCACCAGACAGCTCTTTTAACCGGACTAAACCGTAATACCGTTAACCGTTACCTGCGTCTTGTCAGGGCCAGAGTTCTGTGAACAGTCGTCTCCTTTTCAAGGAGACATCGAAGTTGATGAATCATATGTCAATGGGCACTGAAAAATGACCCTTTGTGGGCATTGAAAAATGATCCCCTGT
>CAYOGU010000183.1:0-7316 GCA_964403345.1 uncultured Syntrophus sp.
CGCCTGGCTCACCGACACGGTCGTCTCACGCGAGGAGCTGTGGCGGAAGGCGTGAAAAGCCCCCGCCCGGATGCGCTGTCCGGCAATCACTTTCAGCATAACCAAAAGATCCTTATCTTATACGGTCATTTTGCCGCTTCTGCGCTGGCGCGCGATGTTGAGCAGGTACCGGTCGGGAATTTCCTGGAGATCGTCATTGAAGCAGTTTTTGGAACCCGACACGTCGCCGTCGTCGCCAAAAATGATCCGCTTGTTGACGGCTGTCCCGGCCAGAATTTTCTGCGCTGATTGCCGCGGCGTCTGTATCCCCTCGGGCATGTCTAGGCCGTCCCAGATGGCGGTGGCGGTGGTGCCGGGGGTCGCGGAGGAGATTTTGATCCGGTCATCCCAGAACTCGGCGCGCAGCGAAAGCGTCATGGCGTTCAGCGCAGCCTTCGTGGCGGCGTACATCGATTGATAGGGCATATTATAGAACGCAATGCCCGAAATGATATTGACGATCTGACCGCCGCCCTGTTTCCGCATCAGCGGGATCGCCGCGCGGCATCCATACAGCGCGCCATAAAAGTTCAGCGCGAACGCCTTTTCCCAATCCGCGTTGGTCTGCTCCTTAAAGCCAAGCTTCTCCATCGCGCCCGGATTGGGCGGCGCCACGAAAAACCCGTAGAAACCAGCGCCTGCGTTGTTGATCAGGAGATCGATCTTCCCGCCGAAGAATTCTACCGCACCGGCGATCATCGCCCTGACGTTTTCCTCAAGGATGACGTCGCAGAGGATGCCCCTCACCTTGGCCGGGTACTGCCCTTTCAGCCGATTCGCGTGTTTTTCAAGGTTCGCCTGATTGAAATCGGCCATGACAACCTTTTCCGCGCCCGAGGCCAAGAGCTCTTCAATGAGCGCCAGCCCGACGCCCGATGCCGCGCCTGTGACAACCGCGGTCTTGCCCGCAAAGTATTCCTTGTTCACTTCCATTCCTATCGCCCTCCCTCTCCCGATTTGCCCGGCCGGCTATTCATCATGCCGATGGCTTTGGCAAAGCGCATATGATGGTCGCGCCTTTCCCTGTGCCTGTGATCGGCGACTCGATCGCCGGATCAGACGACCGCCTCCATATTGCGCTGCATCTTCTCCAGGACCTTCAGAACATGAAGCAAATAAAAAAGAACGAACCCGTTGGCGGCCAGAATCACGCCGACGGCCAGTCCCGGAATCAGATGGGCAATCAGCATGGATGTGCCGAACATCATGGACAACAGGTTCATAATCAGTTGAGTTGCAAACAATTTTCTTAATATGGCCGGACGCGGAACACGCGGCCCTTCCGATTTCTTCAGTCTGGGAAGAAAAAGTTTCCCCAGTGTAATGGCGCCGCCCAGGATATTCAGGACTCCGACGAGAACCGTCAGAAAAGGGACCAGGACTTCAGGAACGATGCAGGAAACGATTCCCAGGGCCGCAAACAGCAATCCCACCGACATCATCAGCCACGAACGGGGAAAAGGGCCGATCGGCGTGTTTCCGGATGCCAGCATTTGGACCGCAAACATCACCATCAGAAGCCCCAGCTGCGCGCTTCCCGAAAAAGGGAGCATCCCAAAATTGACCGGAACCAGCAGCACGCCGAGCAGGATCATGAACATGCCCATGAGCAGCAACATGGACTGTTCCGTGGAAAGGTCGACCCCTCCCTCACGGGGCTTCTCCGCCTCCGGATAGGCTCGATAGATTTTCCGCAGGACAAAAGCAAGATAGGACACGGCGGCTCCAAAAATCAGAACCACGACGGCCGTTGTGGGCGTCGTCAGCAGGCCTTTTTCCCAGATCAGCAGCCCGATCAGCATGGACAACAAATAAACGGACCCGCAGCCAAGAGTCAAATGCCGGAAAATTCCTCCCTGTTTTTTCCAGGAACGGAATTTGTCCGGGGCAAACAACATTTGCAGGAGCAATAGAAACCCTCCCGCGCCAAAACAGGTCACGAGCAGCAGGCGGGGAATCCGGCTGAACACGTCGGGAACAAAACAGGTCGCAATCCCCACGGCCGCAATCCCCGATCCGGCGGCAAGCAGATATTTCGACCTTCGCATATCGCCGAATGGCGTTTTTCCCAGCGTGATGATCTGCAACGCGAACAGGACCAGAAGCAATCCGTACAGACCGTTTTCATAATAGGGAAGCGCCCCTGCGGATACCGGGAAAAGCAAAACTCCGGAAATCAGCAGCGCCATTCCCGCGACCGACAGAATCACCACCTCAAGGGGGAGATCCGCCTTTTTGAATATCCTGTATTCCGCCATGTCGTTTGTTCTGATAAGGTATCGGTCATGTCACCCGGGATCAATCCCCGCAGATCTCTCCTGCACGGTATTGCGGGTCCTCATGTCTCTGATTTGCCATGTGCCACATCATGGCGTCCACTTCAGACGGATTGGTTCCGATGGCACGATACATCTTGCGTGCGAAGTCCTCGACGGGCACAATGTTGCGTCCCGCCTCCACGCCTTCGAGAATCTCCCTGGCCGCCTGATCGATGCTGATGGCTTCCTGTGGTTTGGGCAGTTCCATGTGGAGCGTATAGTCCAGAGAGCGGTAGAAGATCATCGTATCCACCGCGCTGGGACAGACCGTCGTGACCTTGATGTTGTGGAACGACATTTCATAGCGCAGGTCTTCGCCGAAGCCCACAACCGCATACTTCGACGCCGCATAAACGGTCTGATAGGGCAGCGGTACGATCCCGCACACGGAAGCGGTGTTCACGATATGTCCGAATCCCTGCTTGATCATGATGGGCACGACCGCATGGATGCAATTCACGACGCCAAACAGGTTCACGTCAAATACGGTATTCCAGTCCTCTCTTTTCGTTACGGTGAATGCCTGGCCGAAACCCACGCCCGCATTGCAGAATATATAGTCGATCGGACCCCGGCTTCCCACATAGCGGATATGCTTCCGGACCGCATCCTCATCGCGGACGTCCAGGACCTGCGCATGGACGCGCCCGCTGTATTGCCGGAGCGATTCTGCCGCGGCCGCAATGTTCTCCGGTGTCCGGCTGCTCATGTACACCTCGGCGCCGCGCGCGAGCAAAGCGCGACTCAAGCCCAGTCCGATGCCCGTGGACGCCCCGGTGATGATCGCCGTTTTCCCCCTAAAGAAACCGTTATCGTGTTTTACCGCGCTTTCCATATCCATCCCCTTCTCTCCTGAATTTCGCCGAGACTCTGAGAAGCCGCGCCCGACTCGCCCCCGGCCTCGGCGTGCTGATGCATGTATCCGTATGAACCGGGTCGGCGGGTTGCGTTCCTGCTTCTTCTGAAAGACCCTGCCTGGACCCGTCGCTATTTCTTGTGAAAGATATATCCGGTATCGTCAAAACCGACTTCCCATTGGGTAGACCAGCAACAGGTTTGCGCGATCGACCCATTGGTCCCCAGGCAACCCACCCACCGCTCCGCATAGCGGCCAGTGGCCCTTAGCGCGGCCGGGCAATAGGCCCCCGGGGTCTTGAAGGTCCTGGTCTCACCAGGCTTCAGATACTCCTGGTCAAAGTCTTTCAGCAAGTCCACACCACACCCCTCTTGACCGTAGAAACAACGGTAGTATGCGTTCACGATGATCGTCTCAGTGGGATGCACGTTCGTCACCGTCATATCGTACGCGTATGAAGGGCTGGATTGCCAGGGACTGAAAAGGAAGAACGCTATAAAAAAAAGCGCCATAAAACAGATCGACCGGATGCCTCTTTTCTTCTCGTTCATGGTTATTCTCCTTTGAAAAGGGTTTCATTTTGGGCTCTGTGGTTGCAGATGCAGAAGCCGTGCCAGAAGGAGATAAACAAAGATCGTCTTATTTTTCAAGAATTTTCCATTTGCCAAGGTCCCGCCGACTGCCAACGATGTGGGCAGGAGGGACCGCGGGGGTGCCCACGCAGTTGCGGGTCTGGACCATTGCGGCCAGGCAGGTACGATTGATCAATCGATGCGGGATCGGCTGCGGGAAAAGCAGTCGCACAAAAAGGGCATCTTGGTTCGTCGGCTGCAAGCGGGGTTGTTCAAGGGCGGCTGCCGGACCGGAACAGCGGGGAAAAGCGCCTGCATCCGGGAGATGTCTCCGCGACCAGACCGGCAAAAGGACAATGCAGGGTGGAAGAACCGGGAAACGGCCGATTGCGGACAAACCGGTTTCATTTGACGGCGGCGGCGCTTGGCCATGTTTCCGCCGAAATGGAATCTCCTGAACGTCTGGCGCGGCCGGTGGGGACACGGTTCGAATGCAGAGATTGCCCCCGCTGTTCCGTTCCGCCGCCGAGCCTCTATCCGGAGAAGAACGACCGCGCCTGGCTCACCGACACGGTCGTCTCACGCGAGGAGCAGTGGCGGAAGGCGTGAAGGCCCCTTACGCCCTGCCGAACCGATCGCCGGTCATCCCCCTATCCCGCAATATCCGGAATGGCCTGCAAACGACGCCCGGTATTCTTGCGCTTCAGGCTGCTGCCTTTCTCCTTCTGAGCCACTTGTCCATCTCGACCACCACGACGATGGAGAATGCGACCGCGACAACATGAGCCAGGGTCGCATAATCCATGGCTTCGGTTCTGAACACCCACTGCAAAGGCGGGGCAAATATGAAAGCAAACTGGGCCAGTGCAGCCGCGATCATGCTGTAAAACAGGAACTTGTTGCCGAGCGGATTGAGAGTAAAGACCGAAGCATGCTCGGAGCGCGAATTCCAGGCCTGGAAGAACTGGAAGAAGACCAAGGTGGTGACCGCTACGGTGCGCGCATATTCCACGGAGCCGCCGCTGTCCAGCGCCCGGACGTAGTTGAAGATCACGCCGGCCGCTATGACGATGCCGATCAACAGCGTACGCTCGAAAAGCAGCCTGGACATTATTCCCTCGTTCGGATCGCGCGGCTTCCGGTCGATGATTCCCTTTTCACCGGGCTCGAAGGCAAGCGCCACATCCTGCAGGCCGTTTGTGACCAGGTTTATCCATAACAGCTGGGCCGCCATGTAAGGAATCGGGACGTCAAGGATCATTGCGGCTATGATCGAAAGTATCGCCGCAAGTCCGGTCGGAATGAGAAAGAAAACAGCCTTGCGCAGGTTGTCGAACACGATCCTGCCTTCATGCACGGCCTTGAATATGCCGGCGAAGTTATCGTCCGCAAGAACCATGTCCGACGCTTCCTTGGCCACATCCGTGCCGGTGATGCCCATGGCGATGCCGATATGCGCGGCCTTCAGCGCGGGGGCGTCATTGACGCCGTCGCCGGTCATCGCAACGATTTCCCCATGGCGCTTCAGCTGCAGGGTTATGCGAAGCTTGTGGTCCGGCGCAACTCTGGCGTAGACGGAAACCTTCCTGACCTTTTCATAGAGTTCGTCGTCGCTCATGGCCGCAAGTTCCCGGCCGGTAAGAACCGCCCCGTCGCCCTCGACGATCCCAAGCTCGCGGCCGATAGCCGCTGCCGTGTCCGCATGATCTCCTGTTATCATGACCACCCGCATGCCCGCCTTGCGGCAGCCCTTGATCGCTTCGATGACTTCAGGTCTCGGAGGATCCATCATGCCCTGCAGTCCGGCAAGGGTCAGACCGGTCTCGGCCTCATGGTGGCTGAGCTCATCCATGTCGGCCGGCGCCGGCTTCCACGCAAAAGCCAGGACCCGCATGCCCCTGGACGCAAATTCCCGGGCCTTACGCAAATATGCTTCCTTCACGGACATGTCGTCTGCGGCCATTTCGACAACCTTTTCGGGCGCGCCTTTTACATATACGACATTGCTTCCATCATCCCTGTTGAGCGTGGCCATGAAACCGCGTTCGGATTCAAAGGGCACTAAAGCGATTTGCTCATGACGGGCATGCTCATCCTCGCATTGAAGGCCGCCCTTGAGCGCCGACACGATCAATGCCCCCTCGGTGGGGTCTCCGTCGACCCTGTATCTTCCATCTTCCTCGAAGATTTCCGATTCATTGCAGAGCAGGCCGATCATGAGAAGTTTGTTGAGGGCTTCTTTGTCGCCGCCGGCTTCGCCTCCGCCTTCCGGGATTATCCCGCCCACCGGTTCATAACCAATGCCGCCGACCGAATAGGCCCTCTTTCCGTCATAGAGAGCGGTTACGGTCATTTCATTCTTGGTGAGGGTGCCGGTCTTGTCCGAACAGATGACGGTCGTGCTGCCGAGGGTCTCGACCGCGGCGAGTTTCCTGATGATGGCCTTGTTCTTTGCCATGCGCGCGACGCCGACCGCCATTGCGATGGTGACCACTATGGGCAGTCCTTCCGGGATGGCGGCCACAGCCGTTGCGACCGCGACCATGAACATCTCTTTTACGCTTCCTCCGAGCGCAAGACCCATTCCAAAAAGGGCCGCGCACGCCGCCATGACATATACGCCGACCTTTTCGGCGAATTTCTCTATCTTCTCCTGCACCGGAGCCTTGGTTGCGCCGATATCGCGAACGTCTCCTGCGATCCGTCCCAGAACGGTTCTATTGCCTGTGGCCACCGCGACGCCCTTGGCGCGTCCGTTCACGACGGACGTGCCCATGAAGGCCATGTTGATCTGGTCCGCCGGTGCAAGATTATCCTCGGCAATGGCGTGCGTTTTCTTTTCAACCGGCAGCGATTCTCCCGTCAGCATCGACTCATCGACACGCAATCCATTGTTATGCAGAAGCCTGAGATCGGCCGGCGCCCGCGCGCCCGAGGCAAGCAGTACCACATCGCCGGGAACCAGTTCCATCCCGTCGATCTCCTTCTCGCGACCATCCCTGACCACCCTTGCCCTGGAAACGAGGAGCTTCTTGAGCGCCCTTACCCCCTGTTCGGCTTTGTATTCCTGCGTATATCCTATGATTGCGTTGAGGACGACCACCGACATGATGACGCCTGTGTCGATATATTCCTGAAGGGAAAAAGTGACCGCCGCCGACACAAGGAGGATATAGATCAGCGGACTGGCAAACTGATGCAGCAGCATCTTCAGCTTGCCGATGCCTTCCTCCTCGGTGAGTCTGTTCGGGCCGTATTTCTGCAGCCTCTCCCGGGCTTCGGCTTCACTGAGCCCGCTCTCGGAAGATCCCAGCTCATGCAGGACACCTGCGGCTTCGATTTGATACCAGTTCATGAGAGTATCTCCTGGGCGTTCATCGTTCAATTGGAATCCCCCATCGGACGAAATGTGCAGGGGCGGCACGCAGGAACCGACCCTGAGCGTCCCGGTCATATTCCCCCGGCGGCCATCCGGGTTCGAACCGTGTCCCCACCGGCCGCGCCAGACGTTCAGGAGATTCCATTTCGGCG
>CAYOGU010000184.1:0-7314 GCA_964403345.1 uncultured Syntrophus sp.
GGATACCAGCGGGGAAGACGGATCCGCCGGTTGATGCGGATCTGTCTTCCCCAGGGAAAAGGCAGGGGTCAAAGACAACTGCCGGCGGGGTAGTCCCCCTGGCCCTCCTGAGGTTCGGGACAGGGCTGCTCTTTCCTCTGCCCTCCCGGGGCGGGGGCGGCGGCAGTCACCAGGCCGACGGCGATCAGGCCGACGCCTGCGATCGCATACATCACCTCGTAGCGGCCTGTGTCCACAAGGGGGGCGAAGACCGCGCTTCCTGCCGAGATCCCCGTAAAGAGGCAGAAGATGAACAGCGAAAATGCCTTGCCCCGGGCGGCGGCACTGATCTCCGTTCCCCGTAGTTGCAAGGTGGTGTGGAGGAAGACGAAACCGAGCCCCAGGGTCAGCATGGCAGTCACAAAGGTTCCGGCGGGCCAGCGGGGGATCAGCGCCAGATAGGGGAGGCCCATCAGGGCTCCGCCCCAGGCGGCCATCCCTTTTTCCGACAAGACGCTACGGATCCGCCTCATGAATAGCCCCCCGGCCATCGTTCCGATTCCGAAAAAGGCGATCAACAACCCTATGGTGAACTGGTCGAAACCGTAGCGGACCATGGCAAAGGCGCCAATATAGTTCATCCCCCCCCACAAGAGGAACCCCTCCAGGAAGACTGACCCATAGATCAAAAGGGCGCGGCGGTTGCGCAGGATATGGCTGTAGCCTTCGCCACGGCCAGACGCCTCGCGGACAGCGGTTCCCTTGAGCCGCCACATCAGGGCGACGGGGACCAGGGCCAGGACGCTGTAGCCGACCAGCATCCACCGCCAGGAGATGAAGTGGGCCACCGTCCCGCCGAGGGATGCGGAAAAGGCCATGGCGGCCGAGGATGTCACAGAGAGAAATCCCAGGACGATCTGTCTGCGGTCATAGACGACGGTATCGCCGATAAAGACGAGGGTCAGGGGGATTACGGCACCGGCAAAGGCCCCGGCCAGGAGCCGGGCTGCAATGAACAGTCCCGTCGTTGCGGCGAGACCGGAAAGGAGGGTGAAGACGGCAAAGCCGATGCCAGCCGCCCGGACGACGGGGATGCGTCCCAGGCGGTCGGACAGGGGGCCGTAGAAGAGCTGTCCCGTTCCATAGGCGATTGCATAGGTCGTCATGGCCAGGCCCACGGTGCCGGCGGTAGAACCGAGGGAGAGAGAGATGGAGGGCAAGACCGGGGTCAGTATCCGCATATCGACGGAGACCAGAAAGGCCAGCATGAAGAGCAGGGTCAGAGGGTTGATCATCCGCCAGAGGTCTCCTTCCCATCGGTCGGCGAGGAATGGGGCCCACCACGACGTCCGGCATCGCCAAACCGGCTTCCCCGTGGATCGTGGTTTTCGTGGGGAGAGGGTATGGGGAAGGGGGCTTCCCTGTCAAGGAGATTCTATTCGATCCATCCGCAGGCCCGGCATCCAATCCCTGCCCCTGAGGAAGAATGGAGGCAGACACAGAGCAATCATGACCGGTCGTGCCGGCAACATACTGACAGCACGTTCGGGTGACGATCGCATGCACTCGGAAAGGAAAGGCCCACACCGCCTGTCGGGCGGTGTGGGCCTTTGGAGTCTTACTTGGTGGGGTAGAACTCGCCGGGCAATCCGCAGACGATGATGTCTTTCAGGGGCATCCGGTAGAAAGACTCGAAGACGCCGTCCTTGTTGACGACTCCGCAGTTTTCCAGTTTCACGCCGTCCTTCATCCATTTCTTTCCGTCCCAGGTCACACAACAGACCTCGACGGCGAAGGTGTAGTTCTTCTTGATCGTTCCGCCGGGGAAGTTGCCGAAGATCTCGCCGGCGCCAAGGAGCGTGTAGCCGGGGTCGCCGGAGCGGAGGCCGATGGGATGGCCGCCGGAGCCGAAGAAGTAGCGACCAGGCTCGGGGAATTTGGGCTCGCGGCCCCAGCCGCCCGGGAAATTACCCAGCTTCAGCCATTCCGTTTGGACATCCTTGGTCGTGATGCCTTCCTTGATGACGCTTTGCATGGCCATCAGGCCATCATAGGCCACGCCATAGACCTCCTTCTGGAACTGGGTGGGCTTGTCCCCGCACAGATAGGTCCGGTAGTAGCAGGTGCGGTATCCGTTGAAGCTCACGCCGTTGATGTCGATCACGACAAAGTCGCCGGGTCTGACCCTTCTGTCTGTAGGCATGGCGGGCACACCATAACCGGATCGCTCACCCGAGCAGACCACGAAGCTCGGTCCCTCCAATTCTTCAGCACCATGCTTGAAGCAACCGTTGGCGGCGACACCGGCAATCTCCAGTTCGGTCATGCCAGGACGCAGGGCGCGGCAGACCTCCCAATGGGCCGCTTCGGTGATGGCGCCGGCCATGCGCAGGCAGTGAATCTCGTCCTCGGTCTTTTCGGTAATGATGTCGACCATGCAATTGTTCCCGTCGACGATGTTGATTCCTCCATTCTTAAGCACGTCGAACATGGTGGGGCTGACCACATCAATGCCCACAGGCATGTCCGCGACGCCGTGCTTCTTCAGCAGGGGCAGGATGTCGTCAACGTTTCTCTGAAAGGATTCCTTCATGAAATTGGGGTGTTCTGGCAATCCGTTGCACAACTGATACGGCCGGGCCGACTCCAATACATAATGGTCCTTGAACCAAGGCATCCGGAGCTCTTCCCACTGATTCGGGTACTTGTCGGTGTTCACGTAGGGAATCTCTTCGCCCAGGACTGCCAGGACATAAGTTCCCAGCCGGCGGCGCGCATACTGGTGGAAGGTGTAGTACCCCATGTAGCGGTGGAAATCGTAGTCGTATACGATCATGGCCCCCAGGCCCCACTTCTTCAACCCTGCCTGAATCTTTGCCCAACGCTCCTTCCGCATGCGTTCAGGATTATAGGGGCGCTGTTCATAATCCACTGCGTATTGTCCGTATTGCATCTGTCATCAACCTCCTTCTTTGCGTGAGTCAAGCGTGGTGAACATGTTGTTTTTTATACAAAGACTATACGGCAATGGTTTTTTGTCTGTCAATGCATATTCGGATAGGTGATTATAACGAGCAGTCCAGCTGCTTTCGGTCAGGATAACGTGACGCGCGGTTAGCCTAATGATAACGACGTGATCGAGAAGCGGTTTTCCCTATTTGCCGTATCGCAGGGAAACGGTTTCGGTGCAAAAAGGTGTGGTGGGATGCAGGGGGTTGGGACCTGGGATCATCCGGCGGCTAGAATTCGGTCCTCTCCTGCTCGGCGAGGACCTTCCGGATCCCTGTCATGACCTGGATTTTCACGTTGGTCAGGTGGTTCTTGAGGACGGACTGGGCCCTTTCCAGGCTGCGCAGGGCGACGGCGTCGTAGATCTCCTGATGGGCCTGATCGGTGGCCGAAAGCGACGAGATGGGAAAGTAGTTGCCGCCGTATTTGAGGAACAGCATGTCGAAGATGTCCTGCAGGATCCGGATCTGTGTGGTCTTGCCGGACAGGGAGGCCAGGGTCATGTGGAAATCCCTGTTTTTGAAGAGCCTTTCCGTCAGATAGAAATCCCGTTCCGCGGCCAGATGGGCGTCGTGCGCCGCCTTGAGACGGACGAGCCCCTGCTTGTCGATCCTCTCGATCGTGGCCGGAATGAGGGACGGTTCGATGAGCTCCCGAAGCTCGTAAAGCTCTTCGATCTCCTGAAGGCTGAAGGGGGCCATGATATAGCCGCGGTTCGTCTCGTGGCGGACGAATCCCTGCAGCTCGAGCCACTTCAATGCCTGGATGATCGGGGTGGCGCTCAAGCCAAGCTTCTCCGCCAGATCCCGGCAGGCGATCCTCTGCCCCGGCACCAGTTCTTTTTTGTAGAGCATGTGCCGGAGGCCCTGGTAGGCGGTTAGGGTGCTGTCTTCCTTCTGTTTCGCTGGTTTTGTCTTCTTTTCTCTGACCATAAATTCATTCTATAAAAATCTGATTAAATTATCAATCAAATTTTTTAATTTTTTATGAATAAAAAATCGTACTATTTTTAATTGTATTTGTGATATAAAAAGACGAAGTCGATGGATGATTTTCTGGATGGAGAACCTTTTCGGTTGAGGAACAATACGCGATGAGACTTCACGAATACGAAGTGTTGGATGTTTTCGAGCAGGCCGGGATCCCGGTCCCGCGACGGGGGCTGGCTACCACGGTGGACGAAGCCCTGAAGGCGGCACGCGAGATCGGCTACCCGGTTGTCCTGAAGGCCCAGGTCCTGGTCGGTGGCAGGGGCCTGGCCGGCGGCATCAAGATGGCTGATTCTCCCGGGGAACTGGAGGAGGCGGCCGAGGCCCTCCTCGCCTCCGACATCAAGGGGCTCCCGGTGCTCAAGCTCCTGGTCTGCCAAAAGGTGCCGATCGTCAAGGAACTCTACCTGGGGATGACCATCGACGGCTATTCGGGAAAGCCTGTCATCGTCGTGAGCACAGAGGGGGGCGTCCTCATCGAGGCGACGGCCCGCAGCGCCCCCCAGAAGATTGCCTCGATCCACATCGATCCATCCTTCGGTTTCTATCCCTACCAGGCCCGTACACTCCTGCGGCGGCTGGGCGTCGAGAAGCAACTCATCACCCCCTGGGCGGAGGTCATCGGACAGCTGTTCAAGGTGGCAACCAGCTACGAGGCGCTGGTCTGCGAGATCAACCCCATCGCCGTCCAGCCCGACGGCCGGCTTGTCGCTGTGGACGCCGTCCTGGAGATTGACGATTCGGCCCTCTCGCGGATTCCCTTCGCCCTGCCCGACCGGATCGACCGGATCGAGAATCCGCTGGAGAGGCGCGGCCGGGAAATCGGTGTCACCTATGTGGATCTCGACGGCGATATCGGGCTGATCGCTTCGGGTGCGGGGCTGGGCATGGCCTCCATGGACATCATCGGCGCCAAGATGAAACCGGCCAACTTCCTCGAGACGGGCGGCGGGATCACCGCCGACCAACTCTACAAGAGCATGGAACTGGTCATGATGAAGCCGGGGCTCAGGGGCATCTTCATCAACGTCTACGGCGGCATCAACCCCATTCACGAGGGGGCCAAAGGGATCGCCCGTTACATCAAGGAGCGTCATGTCAAGATCCCTGTCGTGGCCAAGGCTCTGGGCAACTGCCAGGAGGAGACCTGGGAGATCCTCCGTTCAGCCGGCGTCCATGTGGTGACGGAAGCGGCGACGGAAAAGGCGGTCGAACGCCTGTACGAACTGGTCGGTGGAGGTGAAAGATGAGCATCCTGATGAACGATTCCACGCGCGTGATCGTCCAGGGCATTACCGGCCGGATCGGCAGCATGCAGGCCCACTGGATGCTGAAATACGGCACGAAGGTCGTGGCCGGCGTGACCCCAGGCAAAGGGGGGACCTCCGTCGAGGGCGTGCCCGTGTTCGACAGCGTTCAGGAGGCCGTCAAAGAGACCGGGGCCAACGCTTCGGTGTTCTTCGTCCCAGCCGCCTTCGTCCTTGACGCTTTTCTCGAGACCGTCGATGCGGGGGTGAAATTTCTGGTCATCGTTCCCGAACACATCCCCGTCAGGGACGTGATCAGAATGCGCGACTATGCCCTGGAAAAGGGCGCCTTCGCCCTGGGACCGACGACCCCGGGCATCCTCGTTCCCGGCCAAGGGAAGATGGGGATCATGCCCGCCTCCATGTACGCCCCCGGGCGGGTCGGGATCATCTCGCGCAGCGGGACCCTTTCCTATGAATTTGCCGGGATCCTCTCGGAAAGGAAGGTGGGGCAGAGCACCGTGGTGGGTATGGGTGCCGATCCCGTGGTCCTGAGAAACCTCGCTGATATCCTGGAGCGCTTCGAGGAGGACGTCGATACCGACGCGGTCATCGTCGTCGGGGAAGTCGGCGGGGAGCAGGAGGAGAAGGCCGCCGGCTTCATCGCCCGGAGGATGACCAAGCCCGTGGCTGTGTATATTGCCGGCCGCTATTCGCCCCAGGGAAAGCGGATGGGTCATGCAGGTGCCATCGTACGCGGCGCCACGGGCACCGTGGCGGGCAAGCAGGATGCCCTGCGGGAGGCCGGGGCCACGATCCTTGAGACCCCCATCGATGTCCTTGACTGGGTCAAGAAGCATGATCTGCGCTAGGCCCGTACCCCCGACCTAGCTTGCATGGGTGTGCCCAAACGGTGATATTCTTCTTTCTTCTTGAGGCGACGGACTGGTGACTGCACATGGGCGCAACATGTCGCGCCCATGGCATAACCGATTCCCCTGGATGCCTCTATGATGAATGCAACGGATTTTCCATTGCGCTCTTCCAAGATGGCGCCCCCTTTCACGGCGTTGCATCCTTAGAAACCATCCAGGATACCCTCGTTTGAAATGCCGGAAGATATGCCGGTATTTAGGACACGTTCAAATTTCTTCATCCGGATTCTCCCGATACGCCGGCATCATGGGAGGAAAGGCGCCGATTGATACCAAGAAGGCCACGGATCGGTCCAGTAGCCTTCTTTTTTCAGCTTTGTGCTGCGTCGCCCGCTGAGCAACGCTATAGCATCATTTCATCTTTTCCGAAGATCCCTTATGCGTGCAGCTTTTCGAGGACCCAGGCCATCCTTTGCCCGAGCGATTTGGCAAGTTCGATCCCCTCGGCGTCCTTCTCCACCTCTCCTTTTTCCCGGCCGACGCCGATCGCCCGGCCGACCAGGACCATCTCGCAGCTCAGAAAAAAATGGCTCATCGTATCGAGCGCGTGAATCGCGCCGGACCGGCGCGCGGCGACCACCATCCCGCCGACCTTTTTCCTGAACATCCGGCCGTTGGCCCGGGAGACATAGCCGGTGCGATCGATCAGGGCCTTCATCTCGGAGGTCACATCCTGGAAATAGGAGGGCGAGCCCAGGATGATCCCGTCGGCACCGAGCATCTTTTCGATGTACTCGTTGGCGGCGTCGTTCTTGACGGCACACCGCCGATCCAGGTTTCCACCGCACTTTTCGCAGGCGAGGCAGCCGTGGATCGGCTTGTCGGCCAGCTGGACCAACTCGGTCTCGATACCCTTCTTTTCGAGCTCGCGAAATGCATAATTGATCAGAATGGCCGTATTGCCGTCCTTTCTGGGGCTGCCGTTGAATGCCACAACCTTCATTTTTGCACCTCCATAGGAAGTCGATCCGATTTACAACCGTTTTCTTGATAGCAGGTTTCTTCCTTGCTGAGATATCTTGTCAAGGGTCTAGACTAGCTGAGGGGATTTTTTCTCAGCATTTCTAGAACGAGTTTGTAGGTATCTTGGTTCCGATAATTTGGAGTTACCCCGTTTTCGTAGACGGTTGACGGTTTGAGATTTCATTGGTTGAC
>CAYOGU010000185.1:0-7302 GCA_964403345.1 uncultured Syntrophus sp.
CGTGCTCGACCCGGCCGTTTCCGATCAGGAGCTCGAAGGGCTCCACAAAGCTGGGATCCGCGGCCTGCGCTTCTCTCTGGTTGTCAAGAACGCATTACGGCCGGAACATCTGGAGTCCATGGCCAGCCGGATTCGACCGCTCGGTTGGCACATCCAGTTCCGTTCGACGCACCGGGACCTGCCGGAATTGGGATCCCGCCTCCGGAATCTCCCGGTAGACTTGTGTCTCGATCACCTGGGGAGCATCCCTCCAGACCTCCCTCTGGGCCACCCCGCCTGGCGGGTCCTGTTGGGGCTTCTCGACCACGGACACTGCTGGGTCAAGCTCTCGGCACCCTACCAGCTCTCCAAGATGCCCGGCCCGGGGTTTGCCGACTATTCGGCACAGGTGACGGCCATGGCGAAGATCGCGCCGCATCGCCTCCTCTGGGGGACCAACTGGCCTCACCCGCTGGTGGAGGACAAGCCCGACGACGCGGATCTCCTGGACAGCCTGGCAGAATGGATCCCCGATGAAACCATCCGCCGGTCGGTCCTGGTGGACAACCCGGCCGCACTTTACGACTTCCCTCGGGTCATCCCCGGGCAGGCCAAACGCTGAGGTCCCAATTTTTTAGAAACAACGGATAGTTGTGCCTCCATTCCCCGGGAAAGAGGCCACTGTCGCAGTTTTCCCTTGACTTCCCCGACCCCATGGCCTTATATTTCCATCACATTTGGACGGATACCCATGCAAGGGGGGCTGGGTTTCCCGTCGCTATACTTCGTCATCGCTCTTCAAGCGCTCTCCACCGGATCGGACGACAGGGGCGCCCCTCTCAACCCAGGGTTCAACGTCCTTTTTCATCGTTTCATTTCCTTGAACTGGCGTCAGGACGGCGAAGAGGCTGTTCCCCTTGGCCGTTTAAATCAGGAAAGGAGAGAGAAAGATGAATTCAGTCATCGTTTTAATCCTAGGTTTCGTCGTCGCCTTCCTCGGTTATCGCGTCTATGCCCGGTACATCGACGCGAAGGTCATCAAATCCGATCCCAAACGGGCCACCCCGGCGAAGATGTACATGGACGGGGTGGAATTCATGCCCACGAACAAGA
This sequence comes from uncultured Syntrophus sp., assembly GCA_964403345.1. GTDB lineage: Bacteria > Desulfobacterota > Syntrophia > Syntrophales > UBA5619 > JAKAFS01. The sequence goes on from CAYOGU010000185.1 coordinate 1,093, forward strand.
ACGTCCTTTTCGGCTACCAGTTCAAGTCCATCGCCGGGGCCGCACCGATCATCGGACCGATCATCGCGATCCAGTGGGGATGGCTCCCCGCACTGATCTGGATCCTGGCCGGGGCCTTCTTCATCGGCTGGGTCCAGGATTACTCCAGCGCGGTCATCGCGATGCGCAACGAAGGTGCCTCCTTCGGCGGCCTGAGCCACAAGCTGATCTCGTCGCGGGCCCGGGTCATCCTGCTGTCCTTCATCTACTTCTACCTTCTGCTCATCGCCGGGGCCTTCGGAAACGTGGTGGTAAGCACCGCCACCGGACTCAAGGCGGCCCCGATGGCCTGGCTCTTCCTGACGATCGGCGGGATCCTGGCCGGCCAGATGATCTACAAGTGGCGTAAGGACATCATCCTGACGACCGTCGTGACCGTGGTCATCGCCCTGGCCGGTATCTGGCTCGGGACCATCGCCCCCTCCGACAAGGTTCTCGGGGCGGACATCGCCAGCAGCCGACCCATCTGGGCGGTCGTGGCCTTCGTCTTCTGCTACTTCGCCGCGGTCCTGCCGATCTGGCGCTTCGCCCTGCCGATCAACTACGTCGCCTCCTATATCGTTTTCCTGGGCCTATTCTTCGGGATCATCGGGATCCTGGTCCTCCGTCCGGACTTCACGCTTCCGGCCACCACCAGCTTCTCCATCGCAATCGGCCCGATCTGGCCGATCATGTTCGTCACCATCGCCTGCGGAGCAATCTCCGGCTGGCACAGCATCGTCTCCAGTTCAGGGACGGCCCGGCAGCTGGAGAACGAACTCGACGCCCGACCCGTCGCCGGCGGGGTCATGTTCGTGGAGATGCTCCTGGCGGTCTTCGCATTGATCATCGCCGGGACCCTCTATGCCTCTCCGTCCGATTACGGTGCCGCGATCAAGGCGGGACCGGGGGCGGTCTTCGCGGCGGGAGTCTCCAAGTTCCTTGGAGCCCTGGGAATGCCGGCCGACATCGGCCGGTCCTACGGGAGCGTCATGATGATCGTGCTCGCGATCACGATCATGCAGCTGGTCGTCCGCTTCATGCGCGTGGCGACCTCGGAGCTCCTCAGCGACATCCATCCGGTCTTCCGCAACGCCCACGTCGGGACCTTCATCGCCAGCGTCCTGGGGATCATCCTTGTCCTGACCGGATGGTGGCAGTACCTCTGGGTCCTCTTCGGCGGGGCCAACCAGCTCATGGCGTCCCTGGCCTTGATGCTGATCACGGCCTGGCTGATGTCCGAGGGCAAGAGCTACGCCTGGACCCTCTACCCGATGGTCTTCATGTTCATCACGACCGTCGCGGCGCTCCTGTTCACCTCTTACGGCCTGCTCCAGAAAGTCTTCGCCGGAGGTGTCAAGGGCGAGGCCTTCGTGGGGAACCTCCTGATGGGAATCGTGGGGTTCTTCCTGGTCATCTGCGCCCTGGTCCTCGGTTACGAGGGGATCATGGCTTTCAAGCGTCTGAGGACTTTGAAGGCCGAAGGCGCACCGGCCAAGGCATAACGACCGTTTTAACTTTAAACCTCCGCCGCCTTTCAACATGTCCCTGTGGTTGAAAGGCGGCGGGCCCATTGATCAACCGCCATGTCCTGCCGTCGGAACCATCCGAGGCAGCAGCAAAGAAGCACCCGCGTCGGGAGGCCCTGAACGGAATGGCGGATCAACCTCCAAGGAGAAAGCAACCTATGTCGGAAGAAAAGAAAAAAGGAGGCATCTTTCAGGCCATCAAGGAATTCGTCTACGGGGTCGCCGCCCACGATTCGGCCCGTTTCGCCTTGAAATCGCGGGCCAGCATGGAGCACCTGTTCATCCTGATCACGATGGGCGATATGCTGGGCGTCCCGATCCTTCCGCCCTACTATTCGCTGAGGCTTCTGCCCTATGTGGTCCCCCAAATCTCCACTTGGAAACGCCGGATGCTCCGGGAGAAGGACCTGACGGACGCCCTGGCGTGACGGGCATCTCCAATGGACGGAACAACCCTATTAAGACAAGGAGGTGGTTATCATATCGCTCACCACGATATTCGATCAGTACCCCGACCGACGTTACATCATGTTTGGAGGCAAGGGAGGCCTCGGCAAGACCACCTTTTCGGCAGCCACGGCCTACTATCTGGCCAAAAAGGGAAAGAAGGTCCTCGTCTTCTCCGTCGACCCCCAGGCGTCCCTGAGTGACATCTTCAAGAAGGACATCTTCGGGAAAGGCCCCACGGAGATCATCCCCAACCTCTATGCCCAGGAGATCGACGCGGACAAGCGGGTGAAGGCCTACCAGAACGAGATCCGGCAGAAGATCCTGGACATGTACGGGATGCAGCAGATCCCCGAGGAGATCGAAAGCTACATCCAGGCCGCAGCGGCGGAGCCAGCGATGGAAGAGAGCGCGATCTTCGACGAGGTGGTGGACATCGTCGTCAAGGGCGGATACGATTATTACATCTACGACCTGGTTCCCCTGGGACACGCCCTCTATTACCTCAGCATGGCCTCGGTTTACGACAGCTGGATCGACAATATCACAGGGCTCCGGCAACAGATGCGCGAGTACGACCAGGTCGCCGCCGTGATCCGCCGGGACAAGGAGGAACTCGACGAGGATGCGATCCTCAACGAGCTCCTCTACATCAAGGACCGGATCAACAAGTCCTCACGGATCCTCACGGACAAGAAGATGACCGCTTTCTTCTTCGTCCTGACCGCCGAGGAGATGATCATCAGCGACACGCTCAAGGCCGCCGAGCTCTTCGCCAAGTTCGACGTGCCGCTCTCGGGCTACATCATCAACCGGGTCCTTCCCGCGGAGCTCAAGAATCAGAACATCCCCGAGTACCTCAAGAACCGGATGGCCATGCAGGAGCATTACCTCAAGGTCATCGACAACCGGTTCGGCAAGGATATCCTCGCCAGGGTCCCTGAAATGGAACGGGACGTCACCGGCATCGAGATGATCGAGAAGGTGGCCAAGGGAATGTTCGGAGACTTTTAACCCAGGCATGAGCGCAAGGAGGATAAGCGTGGACCAGATCACTCTCAGCATGACCCAGTACCTGAAGAACCACCCACGAATGAAGTACATCTTCTTCGGTGGCAAGGGGGGGGTGGGCAAGACCGTCATGGCCGGAACGGCGGCGCTCTGGGCCGCAAAACAGGGGAAAAGGACCCTGCTGGCCTCGACCAACCCCGTCCACAGCCTCTCGTCGCTTCTGGAGCAGGATGTCTTCGGGAAGGCGGCCGTGGTCTGCGACGAAAAGAATTGCTTCGCCTTCGAGATCGACACCAAGGACACGATCGAGAAGTCCAAGGAGGAGATCCGTCGGAAGATGAACTGGTTCCTGAAGTTTGCCGACATCACGACCAAGTCCGACGACTTCGTCGAGTCGGCCACGATGAACCCGGCCTTCGAGGAGTCAGCCATGTTCGAAAACATGGTCGATCTGATGTTCAAGGACGAATACGACTTCTATGTCTTCGACACGGCCCCCACGGCCAACGCCCGCCGGCTCTTGGGGATGTCGAAGGTCTACTCCCTCTGGGTGGACAAGATGCTCAAGAGCCGCAGCGAGGCGAAGTCCCTGAGGGAGCTCCTCTCCTACACGAAGAAGAAGGAGGCGGACCCCCTCATGGACGACCTTCTGGCCTTCAAGGACCGGATGGGCAGGGCCGCGGAGCTTCTGAAGAACGAGGCACTCACCGCCTTTTTCTTCGTCACCCTTCCGGAGAGCCTCCCCATCGCCGTGATCACCCGGTTCATCAACTGGTTCCACGAATTCGGGATTCCCGTGGGGGGGGTTATCGTCAACGGACTGATCCAGAAGGAGCAGGCCGGCGCCGACACCACCGAATTTGTCCGGAACCGGATCCTGATGCAGGAGGAGCACATGAAGGAGATCTGGGAGATCTTCGGGGATCGCGTCCGGGCGATCCTGCCGCTCCTGGAGACGGAGATCAAGGGGGCCAAGATGCTCAACCGGACCATCGACTATCTCTTCGTCCCAGAGCGATAAGCGCAACGTGCAAGCTATACAAAAAGGCCGGTCCGCATCGGACCGGCCTTTTTCATCACGCTACCGTCTCACCCGCACACCTGCAAACGGCTGCGCTACGCCGACGGGGAAAGGTCCGCCGACGAATCGCAACCTGCGTGTATCGGGGTCCGTTGGCCGCATCACCAGAGAGTTAAAGCAGTGACCGGCCTTAAAAGCCCGGTGCTCTTATTTAGGTAATTGATCACCTCTCCCCGCCCCTCGAGAAGGATGTCTTCGGAAAGGTAGCCGTGGTCTGCGACCAGAAGAACTGCTTCGCCTTCGTACCCGAAAAGTAAGGAGCCCTTGCCAGCGGGAAAAAGGCCGGGCGTCCGCGCCCGGCCTTTTTCCCGCCCCCTTCCCGCCTCGCCGCTGGTCCCATACCCCACAGCAGATAAGCCTGCCATCACTGCAATCCGGCGACAGTTTCGTTAGGCCATTCAGAGAATGGTACAATATTGTTTTGTTTTTCTCGCTATCCCGCAGTCGGCTCATTACCTATAATACTGAATATATCCGAACATATACCATACAAACACACTGTTGGCATCCCCCTTGCTCTACCATCGTGCAAACGGGAAACGGCGCCGGATGGCATCTCTGAGATAAATTTCGGGGGAAACATCACCGGCGGAGACGATCCTGAAACATTTTTGTAAAGCGGAAGGAGACACGATCATGAATACGGGAGACACGGCTTGGGTTTTGACCTCGGCAGTCCTGGTCCTGGGGATGACGATCCCGGGCTTGGCCTTTTTCTACGGGGGGCTGGTGAGGAGGAAGAACGTCCTGTCCATTCTCATGCAGTGCTTCATCATCGCCTGCGTCATCAGCCTGCAGTGGGTTCTGTTCGGTTATTCGCTGGCCTTCGGGCCCGACACGGGAATGGGGATCATCGGGAGCCTGAAATGGGCGGGCCTCAACTTCGTCGGAGGGACGCCCAACGCCGACTATGCGGCAACGATCCCCCATCAGGTCTTCATGATCTTCCAGGCGATGTTCGCCGTCATCACGCCGGCTCTGATCATCGGAGCATTTGCGGAGCGGATGAAGTTCTCGGCCTTCCTGATTTTCACCGTCCTCTGGGCGACTCTGGTCTACGATCCCCTGGCCCACTGGGTCTGGGGGATGGGGGGGTGGCTCCGAAACCTGGGGGCCCTGGATTTCGCCGGCGGGATCGTCGTCCATGTCAGTTCCGGAATCTCGGCCCTGACCCTGGCAGTCCTTCTTGGGAAACGCTGCGGTTACGCCCAGCAACCCTTCCGGCCCCACAACCTGCCCTTCACGGTCCTAGGGGCGGCGCTTCTTTGGTTGGGGTGGTTCGGTTTCAACGCCGGCAGCGCGCTCGGGGCCAATGAGTTGGCCGCCAATGCCTTCGTGACAACCCATATTGCCACGGCGGCCGCAGGACTGACCTGGGCCCTCATCGAATGGTGGCACCACGGGGCACCGACGGTCCTGGGAGCTGCAACCGGGGCCGTGGCAGGGCTCGTGGCCATCACCCCGGCCTGCGGTTTCGTCAATCCCATGAACGCGATCTTCATCGGGATCCTGGTCGCCATCTTCTGCTACCTGGCCGTGGTGCTGATCAAGTCATGGCTCGGCTACGACGACTCCCTCGATGCCTTCGGCGTCCACGGCGTGGGCGGCATCTGGGGAACCCTGGCGACGGGCCTTTTCGCCGAGAAGGCGATCAACGCCGCTGGCGCGGATGGCCTCTTCTTTGGAAACCCGAAGCAGTTTATAATTCAACTGCTGCTGGTCGTCATCACGCCCGTCTTCGCCGCGGCGATGACCTGGATCCTCTTCAAGGCCGTCGACGCGACGATCGGAATGAGGGTGGAAAAGAAGGATGAGATCGTCGGTCTTGACCTGACCCAACAGAGCGAATCGGCCTACACCGTTGTGGAATGATGGGGCCTTACCGGCGGAAATCTCCTTGTCCCTTTCGGGACAGGGGTTCCGCAGAAGCAACAGGAGGATAGAATCATGAAATACATCGTCGCGATCATCCAACCGCACAAGCTGGAGGAGGTCAAACAGGCCCTCGAGGCGGTGGATGTCAACTTGATGACCGTTTCCAACGTCCTGGGACAGGGGAGACAGAAGGGGCACACCGAGATCTACCGGGGGGCCAAGGAGGTGGGCGGGCTCCTGAGGAAGGTC
>CAYOGU010000186.1:0-7268 GCA_964403345.1 uncultured Syntrophus sp.
CGAACGGAAAGGGGCTGAAGGGGCGGGAGGCCGAGCTGGCCGGGATCATGAAACGGCCCGAGATCCGCGTCCGCCTGAAGCTCGGGATGGGCAGCCGCTCCTGGACGGTCTGCACCTCGGACCTGAGCTTCGATTACGTGAAGATCAACGCCCACTATCACACCTGAAGGTTCTTGAAAAACCCCCAGATTTGGGCTTGATTATTTAATATCTTTATGTTATCTGCCTGCACGCATTTCACACATCCCCGGATCGGCGGGCGTTGCCTCTCCATGGGGGGAGGTTCCCGGCCGAGCGGATGGGGGTGGCGGATAAAACGAGAAAGGAGTTGAAGTATGGCAAGTATTTCCATGAAGGCGTTGCTTGAGGCGGGGGTCCACTTCGGTCATCAGACCAACAAGTGGAACCCGAAGATGAAGCCCTATATCTTCGGGGCTCGAAACGGGATCTACATCATCGACCTGCAGCAGACCGTCGGGCTCTTCCAGACGGCCTACCAGTTCGTGGTGAACACGGTCGCCGAAGGAGGGGAGCTCCTCTTCGTGGGCACCAAGAAGCAGTCCCAGGAGTCGATCCGCGAAGAGGCGGAGCGCTGCGGCATGCCCTACGTCAACCAGCGCTGGCTGGGCGGGATGCTGACCAATTTCATGACCATCAAGAAGAGCATCGACCGGCTGAACAACCTCGACAGGATGTTCGCCGACGACAGCATCAAGGCCTTTCCGAAGAAGGAGATCCTGGGCCTCCAGAAGGACAAGGACAAGCTGATCAAGGTCCTGGGAGGGATCCGGAACATCAAGGGGATTCCCAAGGCCCTGTTCGTCGTCGACCCGAAGCGGGAGACGATCGCCGTCACCGAGGCGCGCAGGCTCAAAATCCCGATCGTGGCCATGGTGGACACGAACTGCGATCCCGACCTGATCGACTACATCATCCCCGGCAACGACGACGCCATCCGGGCGATCAAGCTCTTCTCCGCCAAGATGGCCGATGCGGTCCTCGAGGGGAAGAAGCGTTTCGAGGAACGGATCCAGGCGGAAAGCGACAAGTTGAGCGGCGCCCCGGTCGCGTCGGCCCCGGAAAACGGCGAGGCCGACGTACCGGAGAGCGTGGAGACCAAGGCCGCCGGAACAGGGGATGCCGCCCAGGGTGGCGGACAGGAACAGGCATAAGGAGGGATCAATTGAATATCACATCGGAAATGGTGAAGGAATTAAGGGTCAAGACCGGCGCCGGGATGATGGACTGCAAGGAGGCGCTGAGAGCCTCGGACGGCGACTTCGAGAAGGCGATCGACTTTCTGCGCAAGAAGGGGATGTCCGCGGCCACCAAGCGTTCCTCCAAGGCCGCCAAGGACGGGACGATCGCCTCGTACATCCACATGGGGGGGAAGATCGGCGTCCTGGTCGAGGTGAACTGCGAGACCGATTTCGTGGCCAAGACCGACGACTTCCAGGCCATGGCCAAGGACTTGGCCATGCACGTGGCCGCCTCCAACCCCACCTACGTCAAGGCCGAGGAGATCCCGGAGAGCGCCCTGGCCAGGGAAAAGGAGATCTACAAGAGCCAGCTGCTCGAAGAGAAGAAACCGGAGAAGATCTGGGACAAGATCATCGAGGGCAAGCTCAAGAAGTTCTATGAAGAGGTGTGCCTGATGGATCAGAAGTTCATCAAGAACACGGAGATCACCGTGGGCACGCTCATCAACAACATGATCGCCAAGACGGGCGAGAACATCGTCGTCAGGCGATTCGCCCGCTTCCAGTTGGGCGAGGAGCAGAAGTAACTGCGGATGGACCGGCCGGTCTACAAAAGGGTCCTGCTCAAGCTGAGCGGCGAGGCCCTGATGGGGAAGGGGACTTTCGGGATCGATCCGGAGGTGGTCGAGACGATCGCCGGCGAGATCCGGGAAGTCGTCGGAATGGGCGTGCAGCTGGGCATCGTGATCGGGGGGGGAAACATCTTCCGGGGCGTTTCGGCCAGCGCCCGGGGGATGGACCGGACCTCCGCCGACTACATGGGGATGCTGGCGACGGTGATCAACAGCCTCGCCGTGCAGAGCGCCCTCGAGCGGCTTGGCGTCGTGACCCGGGTCCAGTCGGCCATCTCGATGAATCAGGTGGCCGAACCCTTCATCCAGAGGCGGGCGGTCCGCCACCTGGAGAAGGGGCGGGTGGTGATCTTCGCGGCCGGGACGGGCAATCCCTACTTCACGACCGACACGGCCGCCACGCTCCGGGCCGTGGAGATCAAGGCCGACGTCATCCTGAAGGCCACCAAGGTCGACGGGGTGTACGACCGGGACCCGGCCTGGGACGCCGCTGCGGTGAAGTTCGAAAAGATAAGTTATACCGATATATTGACGAAAAACCTTAAAGTAATGGATGCAGCCGCGGTCTCCCTCTGTCGGGACAATGCCCTGCCGCTGGTGGTCTTCAACCTCCAGAAGCGGGGGGACATCAAGCGGGTCATCTGCGGGGAGGCCGTGGGGACCGCCGTCGGAGGTTGAAGTCATGAAGGAATTGATTTTCGAGGATCTGAAGGACGCCATGGAAAAGGCCGTGACCGCCCTGGAGAAGTCCTTCAGCAAGGTCCGGACGGGAAGGGCCTCCGTGTCGCTCCTGGACGGGATCCGGGTCGAGTACTACGGAGCCATGACCCCCCTGAACCAGGTGGCCTCCCTGTCCACCCCCGAGAGCCGGCTCATCGTCATCTCCCCCTGGGACAACTCGGTCCTGGGCGCCATCGAGAAGGCGATCCAGAAATCGGACCTTGGGCTGATGCCCACCAGCGACGGCAAGCTCATCCGCCTGTCCATCCCGGTCCTGACCGAGGAGCGGCGCAAGGACCTGGTCAAGGTCGTCCGGAAGATGGCCGAGGAGTGCAAGGTCAAGCAGAGAAACGCGCGCCGCGACGCGAACGAGCGGCTCAAGGCGCTCAAGAAGGACAACGACATCTCCGAGGACGACCTTTACGGCGCCCAGGCCGAGGTCCAGGAGACGACGGACAAGTACATCGCAAAGACCGATGCGATCCTGGCCGCCAAGGAAAAGGAGATCATGGAGATCTGAAGGGGCCGCGGCCGAACGGACGGGACGGGGAGCCCTCGGGCTCCCCTTTTGTTTCGATCCGCCTTGAAAATAACCGGCCGATGTGCTAGTGCTTTCGGGCGGAAAACATCGATCGTTCAAAAGGTTGAAGGACGCGAATGAAGGAAAAGGAGATCGACCCGGACAGGCTCCCGTCGCACGTGGCGATCATCATGGACGGCAACGGCCGCTGGGCGGAGCGGCACGCCATGGGGCGGGTCCTGGGGCACCGCAAAGGGGCCGAATCCGTCCGGGTGACCGTTACCACCTGCCGCAGGATCGGGATCCGGTATCTGACGCTCTACGCCTTTTCGATGGAAAACTGGCTCCGCCCGAAGACGGAGGTCCGCGCCCTGATGAAACTCCTCGAGGAATACCTCGACCAGGAGGTCCAGGAGATGATGGACCAGGACATCCGGCTGACGGCGATCGGGAAGCTCGATGCCATCGGGGAGCCGGTCCTGACCAAGCTCCGCGAGGCGATGGACAGGACCCGGAACAACAAGACGATGGTCCTGACCCTCGCCCTCAGCTACGGGGGGCGGGACGAGATCCTGGAGGCCTGCCGGCGGATGATCGGCGACGTGGCGGCGGGAAAAATCCGGCCCGACGAGGCGGACCGGGAACGCTTCGCCTCCTGTCTGTACACGGCCGGCTTTCCCGATCCGGATCTCCTGATCCGCACGGGAGGGGAATACCGGATCAGCAACTTCCTGCTCTGGCAGATGGCCTATACGGAGTTCTACTTCACCGATACCCTCTGGCCGGATTTCCGCGAACGCCATCTGCTCAAGGCGATCGCCGATTACCAGCGGCGCGAGCGGAGGTTCGGCATGACGGGCGAACAGGTCCGCGGGAAATGAGGGGACGGAGGAAATCCCCTTTCCAGGGGCCGGGCGGGAGGCCGCCGCTGCCCCTCTGACGAGGACAATGCCCATGACCCCCCACGTGAAGCGGTGGATCACCGGCGTGATCGCGGTGCCCCTCCTTTTCTGGATCATCGCCTACGGGACGGAGTGGCTCTTCGCGGCGCTGATCGCGGCCGCGTCCCTGATCGGGATGGTCGAGTACAACCGGATGGCCTTCGGCGAAGGGCTCCGGCGGGAAAAGATCGAGACGATGGCGGCCGCCGCCGGGATCCTCCTGGCGGCCGCGGCCGGACAGGCCGCCCTGATGGTGGCCCTGGTCAGCGTTTCGGTCATGGCCGTCCTGATCCTGAACCTCACGGAAGGCGGCGACCGGGGACCCGACATGGCGACGGCGGGGCGGGCGATCCTGGGGATCCTCTACATCCCCCTCCTGATGGCCCATTTCATCCTGCTGCGCTCCGTGCCGCAGGGGGTCCTGTGGATCTTCCTGATCCTCGTGGTCGCCTTCTGCGGGGACATCGCCGCGTACTATGTGGGCCGGAGCCTGGGCAAGGGGAAGCTACTGCCCAAGGTCAGCCCGGGAAAGACCGTCGAGGGGACGATCGGACTCGTCGTCGGGAGCACCGCCGGCGCCCTGGTCTTCCGGCAGCTCTTTTTTCCGGGACTGCCCGTGGCCCATTTCGCGGTTCTCGGGGTGGTGGGCAGCATCGTCGGGCAGCTCGGCGATCTTTGCGAATCGGCCCTGAAAAGGGCGGCCGGGGTCAAGGACTCCGGGAAGCTGTTGCCCGGCCACGGGGGGATCCTGGACCGGCTGGACTGTCTCATGTTTATGACGCCTTTCGTCTACTATTACCAGGCCTTGATCGTCCGATGAAGAGAATCGCCATCCTCGGCTCCACCGGTTCGATCGGCTGCAGCACCCTGGATGTCGTCGGGTCCAATCCCGGGGAGTTCCAGGTGACGGCCCTGGCGGCGGGGCGCAACGTGGACCTGCTCAGGGAGCAGATCGGCCGCTTCAGGCCGCGCCTGGCCGCCGTCGCCGACGAGGGGCTGGCGGCGTCCCTCCGGTCCTCCCTGGGGAAGGCGGCGGAAACGGCCGTCCTGGCGGGGCCGGAAGGATACCGGGAAGCGGCCGCGGCCGGCGGGACGGACATGGTCGTCTCCGCCATGGTCGGGGCGGCGGGCCTGGTCCCGACCCTGAGCGCCATCGAGGCGGGAAGGGACGTGGCCCTGGCCAACAAGGAAACGCTGGTCATGGCCGGGGGCATCGTCCTCGGGCGGGCGGCCCAGAAGGGGGTCCGGATCATCCCGGTGGACAGCGAGCACAGCGCGGTCTTCCAGTGCCTCCAGGGGCACAGGCGGGAGGACGTGAAGCGGATCCTGCTGACCGCCTCGGGCGGCCCCTTCCGCAACGCGTCGCCGGAGCGGCTCGAAGCGGTCACGCCGGCCGAGGCCCTGAGGCACCCGAACTGGTCGATGGGCAGGAAGATCACGATCGACTCGGCCACCATGATGAACAAGGGGCTCGAGGTGATCGAGGCGGCCTGGCTTTTCGGCGTTCCGCTGTCGGCCGTGGAGGTCCTGATCCACCCCCAGAGCATCGTCCATTCCCTGGTGGAGTATCGGGACGGGAGCCTGATCGCCCAGATGGGCGTGCCGGACATGCGGGTTCCCATCGCCTATGCCCTCTCCTTCCCGGGGCGGCTCCGGCGCCGGGACACGATGCTGGACCTGGTCAAGGCCGGGACCCTGGAGTTTTTCGCCCCCGATCCGGGGCGGTTTCCCTGCCTGGGCCTCGCCTACCGGGCCGCCGAAACGGGGGGGACGATGCCGGCCGTCCTCAACGGGGCCAACGAGATCGCCGTGGCGGCCTTCCTGGACGGCCGGATCGGCTTCATGGATATCTGCCGGACGATCCGGGGGGTCATGGACCGCCACGAGGCCGTCCCCGATCCGGCGATCGACCGGATCCTGGAGGCGGATCGGTGGGCGAGGCGGGAAGCGGAAGAAATGGTTAAAGGAACGGGGAATTGATGGGAGTCAGCGTCAGTATTGCATCGGTGGTCGTCCTTCTCGGGGTCCTGATCTTCGCCCACGAGCTGGGCCACTTCCTGGTGGCCAAGCGGGCCGGGGTGGGGGTCCTCAAGTTCTCCCTCGGCTTCGGTCCCCGGCTGATCGGCCGGAAGATCGGGGAAACGGAGTACCTCCTCTCCCTGATCCCCCTGGGCGGGTACGTGAAGCTCCTCGGGGAATCGCCCGGCGAGGAGCTGCCGCCGGAGGACGAGAAGCGGTCCTTCCTGAAGCAGCCGGTCCTCAAGCGGATCGCGATCGTCGCGGCCGGTCCCGTCTTCAATCTCCTGCTGGCCCTCCTGATCTTCGCCGCGGTGAACATGGCGGGGCTGCCCGCCCTGACTTCGGAGATCGGCAGCCTTCAGCCCGGTTCCGCCGCGATGGAAGCGGGGCTGAAAACCGGCGACCGGATCACCGCCATCGACGGGAAGCCCGTCAGCCTGTGGGAGGATGTCTCCAGGATCATCGGCGCCAGCAAGGGACAGCCCCTCCGGATCACGGTCGACAGAGGAGGGGGAACCCAGCAGATCATCGCGGTGCCGAGGATCATGAAGACCCAGAACCTCTTCGGGGAGACCCTGGAGTCCTTCAAGATCGGCATCAGCCCCTCGTCCCGGACCGTGATCGAGCGGCACAACCCGCTGTCGGCCGTGGCCAAGGGGCTCGAACAGACGTGGAAGATCTGCGAACTGACCGTCGTGAGCATCGTCAAGATGTTCCAGGGCGTCGTTTCCCCGAAGACGCTGGGGGGGCCGATCCTGATCGCCCAGATCGCCGGCACGCAGGTCAAGGAGGGGATCATCCCCTTTGTCCTGTTCATGGCCATGCTGAGCATCAACCTGGCGATCCTCAACCTCCTGCCCGTGCCGGTCCTGGACGGCGGGCACCTGCTCTTCTACGCGATCGAGGTGGTCACCGGAAGGGAGGTCAGCCTCCGCTGGAGGGAGATGGCCCAGCAGGTCGGTTTCGTCCTGCTGGTCCTGCTGATGCTCTTCGTCTTCTTCCTGGACATCGAGCGGCTCGATATCCGCTTCATCAACGACGCCATCAGGCGGTTCACGGGATAGCGATGTTGACCCTGGCCATCGACTGCGCGACGCAAACCGTCTCCCTGGCCCTTCTGGACGAATCGGACATCCGGGCGGAGATCGACCTGAATCCGGGAAGGCACCACGCGGAGACCCTCCTGCCCGCCGCCGAAAGGCTGCTGGCGACGGCAGGCGCCGACCCCCGGGACCTG
>CAYOGU010000187.1:0-7241 GCA_964403345.1 uncultured Syntrophus sp.
TCGGTGGCCTCAACGGGTAAGCAGGACCGGGATCGTGCTCTTGCGGATGACACAAGAGGTCGTGCTTCCCAGCAGAAGCTGTCGGAAGCGGTTGTGGCCGTAAGCCCCCATGACGATCAATTCGACCGAACCCTCACGGATGAAGTTGAGGAGCGTCTTGTCCTCCTTGCCCTTGAGGATGAGCGTGGTGTGGTCGATCTTGAGGCTCGAGAGGAAGTCTTCGGCTTTCTGGGAGATCTTCGTTCCGAGGGCCTGATCGTCCGTGACGACCACGACCGACAGGGGCCAGGAGGCACGCTCCGAGAGCTCGGCGGCCAGCTTCAGGGCGTTGTGGGACGGGACGCTTCCGTCGTAGGCCAGGGCCATGCTTTCAATCTCCCGGAACGTCCCGGGTGTGACCAGGACCGGTTTCCCTGAGCGCCGGACGACGGCCTGGGCAGTGGAGCCGAGAATGGCCCCACTTCCGATGTGGAAATGTTCCCCCCGTTGCGCCAGGAGGATCCAATCGCAGCACTTCCGACCCTCTTCGATGATCGCCTCGTCGATCACTCCCGTGACCTTCTTCGTCTCCGGCTGGATTCCGGCGGCTTGGCACTGGTCCCGGAATTCCTTAAGGATCGATTCGGCCTTGGCCTCCAGCGTGCTTTCGATCGCCGGGAGGAATTCTTGGTAGGGGGGAAGCCCGACCGATCCGGAGATGTCAGTGAAAAGGGGGCCTTGCAATAGCCGGACATCCACGACGTGGAGACCCGTCAGCCCCGCATCGAGCCTCTTGGCGATCATGATGCCGTAGGCGATGGCCGTCTTGCCGTATTCGGATCCGTCGGTGGGGATTAGGATGTTCTTGACCATGATGCCTCCTTGTTGAGGGAAAGGTCACTTTCTTTCGATGTCTCGCAGGTCCTTCAACAGGTTCTCTGCCGCCTGTTCCCGATCCTCCCGCAGGTCCCTCTCGTCATCGATCGGGGAGCCTTGTCCGGCCCCTTCGCTGGCCGGGTTGATGGCAAAGACCTCAAATTTGCCGACCAGTTTTCCCTTCCGGTAGAAGGCCTTTTCCCGGATGCGCCCCTGCCGATCGTAAGCCACGTACTCCCCGTCCCTTTGGTCATGCAGAAAGGAACCGGATTCCCGGAGCTGGCCGCTTTTGTAGTAGGATCGGTAGGGTCCCTCGAATTTTCCACCCCGGAAAGACTCTTCGTCTCGGACCTGGCCGTTGCGGTAAAAGAAACGGTAAGGTCCCTCCAAAAGACCGTCTCGGTAGTGCTCTTCCTCGTGGAGCCGGCCGTCCTCGTAGTAGGAACGATACTCTCCCTCCAGCCTGTCCTTCCTGAAGGTGCCCCGTTCCCGGAGTGTCCCGTCGGGGTACCAGGAGAGGGCCTCGCCCTCCCTGAGGCCGTTGCGAAAGGTCATCCGGACCATGGGCTGACCGTTGGCGTAGAAAGAGGAGTAGGTTCCTTCGGTCTTGCCCCGGCGGGTGAATCTCCGCTCCCTGACCCGGCCCTGAGGGTCCCGTGTGATCGTCTCTTCGAGATCCTCGGGAGGGATCGCTGTCGGCTCCTTTTCCATGGCCCTGTCACCTGTCGGTATCCGCCGGATCGGGCGCCCGGTCTGGACGCCGTGGCCCTCCGGCATCTGAGCGTTCAGCAAACAGCCCTCGTGATTTCGAGTGAAACACCCGTATTGCATAAGACATCGGGCTGGGGATTGCAACCAAAAAACGTCGCTAGTCCGACCGGCAGGGGCGGGGATTTGCCGGCCGTCTTCAGACAAACATCCGGAAATGAAGGGCGAATTGGGTATGAACAAGTAATTTTATGTATGTTTTTGGCGTTTTTTGTCTTGAAACTTGGCCCGGTATCGTTTATCCTGCCGCATATTAAGGAGAAGACCATGTCGGACGAGATGATGAATACCCGCGAGGTTGCCCGCTACCTGGACATCCATGAGAAGCAGGTCTACGCCCTGATCAAGGCGGGCAGGATGCCGGCGACGCGAGTCACAGGAAAATGGATCTTCCCGAGGAGGGTGATTGACCAGTGGATCGAAGCGAACGCCAGGACGGGTTTGGAGGAGGCGCGCCGAAAGTCCGGACGGATCGAGGGGGCGCTCCTGGCGGCCGGGAGCAATGACCCACTCCTCGATATCCTGCAGACCTGCCTGAGACAGGAGTATCCCGAGTTCTTCATCTTCACGGCCAACACGGGGAGCATGGCGGGGCTCCAGGCCTTGGAAAAGGGGCATACAGACATCGCTTGGGCGCACCTCCTGGATCCCCGGACCGGGGAGTACAACATCCCCTACCTGGACCGGTGTTTGCCCAATGTCCAGGCCGTCGTCGTCAACCTCTTCTACAGGGAGCTCGGTTTCGTCACGGCGCCAGGAAATCCGCAACGGATCAAATCATTTTCCGATCTGGCCCGCAGGAAGGTCCGTTTCGTCAACCGGCAGGCCGGTTCCGGGACCCGCCTTCTGCTGGATTACCGTCTCGAGAAAGCGGGGATCCAGCCCGGGCGGATCATCGGTTATGACCGAGAGGTCCTGACCCATCTCGAGGTCGGCCTGACGGTCCTCGCGGGCGAGGCCGACACGGGGATCGCAACGGGAGCCGTTTCGAGGCTTCTGTGTCTCGACTTCATCCCCATCACGACCGAACGGTTCGACATGATCCTGGACCAGTCGGTCTTCTTTCAACGGGGGGTCCAGGCCCTGGTGGAGGTCCTGACCGGAAACGCCTTCAGAAAGAGAGTCGAGGGTCTGGGACATTACGATTTTGGCAGCGCGGGAAAGATCCTCTTTGCGAGGACGTGACCCTTCGGTGCTGGAGAGCGGCAAGTTTTCAGCCATCGCCTGGAGGGGTCGTTCCGAATCAAGCGGGTTTGCAACTACCAACGGGCATCCGGGTCCGTCACGTGGGATCCGGGACCGAGGCGGCCCTGAAGATGGCCAGGGAGGCCAGTTCGACCTCTGTCTGGCCCATGCCAAGACCCTGGAGGAAAAGTTCATCAAGGACGGCTTCGGCGCGGCCCGGATTCCGCTCATGTACAGCGATTTCGTCATCGTGGGTCCGGCCGCCGACCCCGTAGGCATCAAGAGGATGAAGACGGCGGCGGCCCTCAGGGCCATTTCCGCCAAGGGGGTGACCTTCATCAGCCGAGGTGACAAATCAGGGACCCACGTGGCCGAGATGGACCTCTGGGCCAAGGCCTGGATCAAGTCGGCCGGGGCGTGGTACGTCGTCTATGAGAAGGGGGCCTCGGGAAATGTCCCCACGCTCAAATACACTGATGAAAAGGCGGCCTACACGCTGATCGACCGGGCGACCTATCTCTCCCTGAAGAATCAGATCAAGATCGGGATCCTCGTGGAGAAAGACGAAGCGATGCTGAACTTCATGTCTCTCCTGCCGGTCAACGGGGCCAAGTTCCCCCGGGTCAACCAGGCAGGGGCGATGCGGTTCATCCAGTGGATGACGGTTCCGGACAAGGGACAGCTCATCATACGCGACTTCGGCAAGGCCAAGTACGGCTCCCCTCTGTTCTTCCCCAATTCCGACGCCGAGCGGAAGAGCCAGGGGGAGTGATGGTGTTCTGTGATTATGGGTGCTCCGCTTCTGCTTGCGGACGCGGGGATTCTATGAGATGAGGAGGTTATGATGAAAAGGCAGTATCGAAAGTTGGGAGTTCTGGCGCTGAGCCACGCCGCGGTTTTCCTGATCGGTATGGCATCGCCCGCGACGGCGGCGCCGGCCCAGAAGAACCTGATCCTGGCCACGACGACCAGCACGCAGGATTCGGGACTGCTGGACGTTCTGATCCCGATTTTCGAGAAGAAGACGGGCTATTTCGTCAAGACAATTGCTGTCGGCTCCGGCCAGGCTATGGCGATGGGACAAAAGGGAGAGGCGGACGTCCTTCTGGTCCATTCGCCAGTCGCGGAGAAGAAGTTCGTGGCGGACGGGTTCGGCGTCGATCGTCTGATCGTCATGCACAACGACTTCATCGTCATCGGTCCGTCTGCCGACCCGGCGGGGATCAGGGGGGCCAAAACCACGCCGGAGGCCTTCAAGAAGATCGCCGATTCCGGCGCCATCTTCCTGTCCCGCGGCGACAATTCCGGGACCCACGTGAAGGAGAAGGACGTCTGGAAGGCAGCCGGGATCAACCCCGTGGGACAGAAATGGTACCAGGAGACGGGGCTCGGGATGGGGCAGACCCTGAACGTGGCCAATGAAAAGAGAGGGTACACCCTGGCCGACCGCGGGACCTACCTCTCCCGGAAGAAGGATCTGAAACTGGACATCCTCAAGGAGGGCGATCCGATTCTCCTGAACGTCTATCACGTGATCTGCGTCAATCCGGCGAAGTTCCCGAAGGTCAACACCGAGGGAGCGAAGGCCTTCTCCGCCTTCATGGTCTCCGCCGAGACCCAGGGGATCGTCAAGGCTTTTGGCGTGGAGAAGTATGGAGGAGCGCTCTTCTTCCCCGATGCGGGCAAGAAGGAGGATGAACTGGGCAAATAGGCAGTGATGGTCCTCCTGTGATGGCGCGGGAGGACTTTCCCAAAGGGTTACGAGAACGGCCAAAGCGGGGGCGGGGATCGTGCTTGCCCCCGCAGGCGTTTGCATCAACGGGAAATGGGGGTAGTATTCATGGATCTGATCTTCGAGGGTATCCAGAAAGCATTCCAGCTACTCATTACGCTGGACCGGGAGGTCCTCGGAATCACGCTCCTGTCGCTCCAGATTTCCGGGACTGCGACCCTGATGAGTCTCTTCCTCGGGATCACCACCGGCACGGTCGTCGCCCTGACCCGTTTCCCGGGGAGGCAACTGGTCGTGAGCCTGATCAACACGGGGATGGGACTCCCGCCGGTGGTCGTGGGCCTCTTCGTGACCATTTTTCTCTGGCGTAACGGACCGCTGGGTTTCCTGGAAATCCTCTACACCCCGACGGCGATCATCCTGGCACAGGCCGTCATCGCCACCCCGATCGTGACGGGGATCACCCTGGCGTCGATCCAGCACCTGCCGGCGAATCTGCGTCTCCAGATCCTCGCCCTTGGGGCGACGCGGGTCCAGATGGTCTGGATCCTGGTCAAGGAGGCGCGGCTGCCCCTCCTGGCGGCGGTGATGGCGGGCTTTGGCGGCGTCATCTCCGAGGTCGGCGCCTCCATCATGGTGGGCGGCAACATCAAGGGCTACTCCCGCGTCCTGACGACGGCAACGGTCATGGAGACTGGCCGCGGGAATTTCGACATCGCCATCGCCCTATCGGTCATCCTGATGCTCATCACCTTCCTGGTCAATGCCGTCCTGACCCAGATCCAGCAGCGGGAGAGGCCACGATGACGATTGAAACCCGACCGGATATCCTGCTGAAGATCGAAAACCTCTTGGTGCGACGCGGGGGGACAACGGTCCTGGAGATCCCTTCCCTCTCGGTCTTTCAGGGGCAGGTTCTCTCCCTGATCGGACCGAACGGCGCAGGGAAGTCGACCTTGATGCTGACCCTGGCGGGTCTCCTGAAACCTGCCCGTGGGAACCTCCTCTTCCGGGGGGAGCCGATCGCCGACGGCGGTTTCAGCTACCGCCGCCACATCGCGATGGTCTTTCAGGATCCGTTGCTCTTCGATGCGACCGTTTTCGAGAATGTGGCTTCGGGGTTGAAGATCCGCGGCATGGGCCGACAGGAGATCACGCGGAGGGTTCCCGAATACCTGGAACGGTTTGGCATCGGCCACCTGGCCAAACGGTCCGCCCGTAAACTCTCCGGCGGGGAGGCGCAACGGACGAGCCTTGCCCGGGCCTTCGTGATGGAACCGGAGATCGTCTTTCTCGACGAGCCCTTCTCGGCGCTCGACCCGCCGACGCGGGAGGTCCTGACAGGCGACCTGGAGCAGATCCTCCGCGAGATGCACACGACGGCGATCACCTCCACCCATGACCAGACAGAGGCCCTGCGTCTTGCCGACCGGCTCGCCGTCGTCAACAAGGGAAGAATCGCCCAGATCGGGACCGTCGCCGAGGTGATGAACCGTCCGACGGACGAATTCGTCGCTTCCTTTGTAGGGGTGGAAACGGTCCTGCCGGGCCGGGTCGTCCGGACCTCGGGAGGGACTTTCACGGCCTCGGTTACGGGAGGCCGTGAGATCGAGGCCGTCGGGCAGATGGAGATTGAGACCGATGTCCTGTGCTGTATCCGGCCCGAGAGCGTGACCCTTTCGACCGATTCCGTAGTCTCCGGAACGAGCGCGCGGAACGTCTTTTCGGCAACGATCCGCCAGATGACGCGGCTCGGACTCTTTCACCGCGTCCGACTGGATTGTGGCTTCGATCTTGTGGCCTATGTGACCGGCCAGTCGCTGGCGGAGCTGGATCTGAAGGAGGGGATGCCGGTGACGGCCTCCTTCAAGGCCACGGCGGTCCATGTCATCCCCCGCCGGGAGCTGCCTCGAACCTGAAAGTCCCGTTTGACTTCCCCGGTATCTGCTGAGATCATTACATCCGGTATGGATCGTGAAGAGGATCAACCACCATCTGAACAACTCGTTTATGGGAGGTGATTATGGAGATCGTCATGGAGGGACCGATCAATCCCCAAGTCATGTTCGATAAAATCCTTAAGTCTGAAGCGGGTTCGGTCATTTTTCATTATGCCGTGGTCAAGAGCCAGGCGGGTGGCGGAACATCGGCAGGCATCGAATTTGAGAGGGCCGGGGATATGGAGGAAGAGATGTCCCGGATCGTTGCCGATATCAAACAACAATGGAACGTGGAGGATGTGCTCCTGATCCGGAGGATCGGCAGGTTGCAGATCGGTGATACCATTTCCCTGGTCGCCGTCAGTTCTCCGGCAAGCGAAGATGCCTTCAACGCCTGTCGCTATGGGCTGGAGCGAGTGAAGAAGATGACGACCCTGAAGAAAACCGAAAAACTCATTTGAATCCTGCGACCGGAAGGCCCGGCGTGACGCATCGAACGGGACCGGCGGAACCCGATCCCGGTCATCGGCGTCTGACGCCGGACCTCAGGGGGAGTGTTGGGTCTCCCTCCAGAGTGTTCTGTCAATGATTCATTGATGATGCCTTGGCCCTGGGGCCCTGGTGGGTTATTCCGCCTATGGTGGCTTCGGAAACTGCGCGATCACCAACTGGTATCGGGACAAGGGGTACGGGATGGGCGGCAGGGCAATGAGAAAACAGCCGCATCCACTACTGTCCAATAAAAGCTTTTGTCATGTTTG
>CAYOGU010000188.1:0-7238 GCA_964403345.1 uncultured Syntrophus sp.
CAGGGTCAATAACACCGTTCCGCCCCTCGCCCTTCGCGTCAACACCCTGAGGGTCTCAAGAGAGGTGGCGGCCGCGGCCTTGGCAGAGGCAGGGATCCGCAGCGAAACAGCGGCCTTTTCCCCCGACGGACTTATCGTCACCTCTGCGGCCCCGGGCCTCAGGAAAACAGGCCCCTACCGGGAAGGCTGGGTCCGGGTCCAGGACGAGGCGTCCCAACTGATCGCCCACCTCGTTGCGCCCCGACCAGGGGAACAGATCCTCGATCTCTGTGCCGGGGTCGGGGGGAAAACCCTGCACATGGCCGCCTTGATGCAAAACCGGGGTCGGATCGCGGCCGTTGATCTCCAATCGGAAAAGCTCCGAATGCTCCGGGCAGAGGCCGGACGCTTGGGGATCACGATCCTGGAGACCCGTCAGGGGGATGCCGGCAGGCTGGCGGACACCCTCCATGAAACCTTCGACCGGGTCCTCCTGGACGCCCCCTGCTCGGGGCTCGGCACGCTCCGACGCAACCCCGAGATCCGCTGGCGGCTCGCCCCTTCCGACATCCACCGGTATCTGGAGCTCCAGAGGGAACTCCTGACAGGCGCCGCCCAATGGGTGAAGCCCGGCGGCCGGCTGATCTACAGCGTCTGCACTGCAACGCCGGAAGAAAACGAGGTGGTCGTCGGTCATCTATTGAGAAATCGCCCCGATTTTCGTCTCTTGCGACCAGACCACCTCGCCCCCGCCCTGGTCGACCCTGAGGGATACCTTCGAACCTCGCCAGTCGCGCAGGGCATGGACGGATTCTTCGGAGCCCTCCTGACCCGTCTGCCCTGAGGCCCGTCCTATCGCGAATCCCATTGACTTGGAAAAGGGAAAAATGAT
The DNA here is from genome assembly GCA_964403345.1 of uncultured Syntrophus sp. Taxonomy (GTDB): domain Bacteria; phylum Desulfobacterota; class Syntrophia; order Syntrophales; family UBA5619; genus JAKAFS01. The sequence goes on from CAYOGU010000188.1 coordinate 872, forward strand.
AGTTGCAGCAAGTCATCTTCACACCGAGCGTGTGGAATCCCGGTCAGGCGAGGGGTGAGTCCGTCAAGCACTGGAATAAGGGAGGAGTCATGTTCATCGAACAGCGTCAGGTCGGGCCCATGGCGGTCTTTGCCTACCTGGTGGGCGACGAGGAGTTAGGCGAGGGGCTCGTCATCGATCCGGCGGCGGATACGGAGGGGCTTCTGGCGGCGGCCGAGAAAAACAAGGTCCAGATCAAGTATATCATCAACACCCACGGCCACGCCGATCATATCGGGGGCAATGTCGACATGAAAAGGCAAACAGGGGCCGAGATCATCATCCACGGGGACGACGCCTGGATGCTGACCGACACCCCGGCCGCAATGCTCAGGATGTTCGGCGCCAAGGCCTCACCCCCGGCGGACAGGACAGTCGCGGACGGGGATCTCATCAAGGTCGGAGGCATCACGCTGAAGGTGATCCACACCCCGGGTCATTCACCGGGGAGCATGGTCTTGCTTTTGGACGGTTACGCCTTCACAGGCGACACCCTCTTTGTGGAGGCCGTTGGAAGAACCGACCTGCCCGGCGGGTCCGGCGAGGCCATGTTCGATTCCATCCGGCGCAGGCTCTGCACACTCCCGGACGAGACAGTGGTCCTGCCGGGGCACAACTACGGGAGTTCGGCCACCTCGACGATCGGTCACGAAAAAAAGTACAATCCTTTTTTACGATAAACCCAGTAAAGGAGATCCCCCATGAATCCCATCGGCGTTATGAACACCCACTTTGATGGTCTCTCCCTTGTCAGCAGGGGAAAAGTCCGCGACATCTACGACCTCGACCCCCATCTGCTCATCGTCGCGACCGACCGGATTTCCGCCTTCGACTACATCATGCCGAACCCCATCCCGGGCAAGGGTGAGGTGCTGACCCGCATGTCCGCCTTCTGGTTCTCGAAGATGGGGGACATCGTCCCGAACCACGTTGTAGCCACGGACCCCGACCGGTATCCCTCAGCCTGTACTCCCTATCGAGAGGCCCTGCGCGGCCGGAGCATGCTGGTCAAGAAGGCCAAGCCCCTGCCCGTCGAATGCATCGTCCGGGGGTACCTGAGCGGCTCCGGATGGAAGGACTACAGCCAGGGGAAACCTGTTTCGGGGATCAAGCTCCCGGCGGGACTTCGGGAATCTTCGCGCCTTCCCCAGACCCTTTTCACGCCTTCCACCAAGGCGCCCGACGGGGAACACGACCTGCCGATCGACCGCGATCAAATGGCCAAGATCATCGGCGCGGACCTGACCGACCGCATCATCCGGACCAGCATCGCCATCTACGAGCGGGCCGTCGGAATCGCCGCGGAGGCCGGGATCATCATCGCCGACACGAAGATGGAATTCGGTCTCCTGGACGGGGAAATTATCCTGATCGACGAACTCCTTACCCCCGACTCCTCCCGCTTCTGGCCCCGGGACGACTACGCGGAGGGCCGTCCCCAGAAGAGTTACGACAAGCAGTTCCTGCGGGATTACCTCCTCTCCATCCGGTGGAACCAGAAGCCCCCGGCTCCGGAACTTCCGGCTGAAATTATCGAAAAAACAGAGGAAAAATACAAAGAGGCTCTCAACAGACTGGTTCGTTGAGGGCCCAATTGACAGCATGAGGGGAGATTATTATTTTACCTGAGCTGACCGGAGGCGCAACCGACAACCCCACACGCAAGCGGGAATAGAAGGCGCAATAGGGTGACAGACCGGTTCCTTCCCGGAGAGCCCCGGCCTGCGGGGTTGGGCTTCAGGGAGGAATAGCCGTCATCCGGTCTGTCCGTCCTGGGAGAAGCGGATGGAAACCCTCCCCGGAAATCAGGAGAATCAACACGCGAGGAAACAACAGGGTCGAATGACGACGAGACGTGATTATTACGAAATCCTGGGTGTGGAACACAGCGCCTCGGACGATGAGATCAAGAAGAGTTACCGCAAGCTCGCCATGCAGTACCATCCGGACCGAAATCCCGGCAACGCCGAAGCGGAGGAACGGTTCAAGGAGGCGGCCGAAGCCTACGAGGTCCTGAGCGACCCGGAAAAGAGGGAGATCTATAACCGCTACGGCCACGAGGGGCTCAACGGGACCGGCTATCGGGGCTTTTCCGGTTTCGAGGACATCTTTTCCAGCTTTGGAGACATCTTCGGGGATGTCTTTGGTTTCGGACCCCGACGTTCACGCTCACGCACATCGGCCAGGGCGGGGGCAGACCTGCGGTATGACCTGCGGATTTCCTTCATGGACGCCGCCCTCGGCACGAAGACCGAAATCAGCGTGGAAAAGTACACCCGATGTCCCTCCTGCAGCGGATCGGGCTGTGCCCCGGGCACTTCGCCGCAGGCCTGTAGCCGGTGCCAGGGACGCGGCCAGGTGACCCAATCCAGCGGCTTTTTCAGCATCAGTTCGACCTGCCCCCAGTGTCGGGGACAGGGGGTTTTGATCACGACCCCCTGTCCGGAATGCGATGGGATCGGCAAGGTGAAGGTATCGAAAACCGTCCAGCTCAAGATCCCTGCCGGCGTGGAAACGGGCTCCCGCCTGCGGCTCAGGGGCGAAGGTGAGGAGGGGGAATTCGGGGGCCCCAACGGGGACCTGTATGTCTTCATCGAAGCCGAACCCCATGAGTTCTTCGAACGGAACGGCGATGATCTCTACTGCCGGATCCCCATCACCTTTGTCCAAGCGGCCCTGGGGGCAAATGTGGAGGTCCCGACGCTCGAAGGCTATGAAAAGTTGAAGATCCCCCGGGGAACCCAGCCCGGACGCACCTTTCGCCTCAAAGGAAAGGGGATTGCCCATCTGAGGGGATACGGCCGTGGGGACCAGATCATCGAGACCATGGTAGCCGTCCCGACGCATCTCACCAAGAAACAGGAGGAAATACTGAAGGAATTCGATAAATTGGACATGGAAACGAGGAGGCCCGACAAGTCGTAGACATCCTTTTTTGAAGAAAGGAAACTTCATGAGAACGAGGACAAGCTGGATCGCGGTGCTGGTAATGGGTGCCTTTCTGATCTCCGGTTGCACGGCAGCGTTGGTCGGTGGCGCAGCCATGGGCGCCGGCACGGGCACCTACTTCTACATCAACGGAGAGTTGAAAACCGATTATTATTACGACTTCGGCAAGGTGTGGAGCGCCTGCGAAAAGACCGTGGCGGACATGCGCGGTCTGGACGTCCTGCCGGAGAAGGAAATCGGAAAGGGGAAAATCACTGCCGTCATCGACGACGAAAAGGTCCACATCTCGGTGACCTACAAGGCCAGGGCCGTCACCACCGTTTCCATCCGGGTCGGCCTCATCGGGAACAAGCTCTCCTCACAGCTGATCCATGACAGGATCCTGGACAACCTGGCCAAGCGATAGTCCTTGGTCCTGACCATGGGTGCGGCGCCGCTTCCGGGATAGGGGAATCTTCCGATGAAAAAGAAAGTGATCCTGGGACTCGTGCTCAGTGCCCTCTTGGTCTATCTATCCGTCCGGGGGATCCAGTTCCAGGGCGTGATGGAGGCCATCAAAGCCGTCCGCTCCGCTTACCTTTTTCCCGCCCTGTTCATGCTGCTGCTCATGCAGGTCTTTCGATCCTTCCGGTGGGGATTGATACTCCGGCCCATTGCGAGGCTCGAACCGCTTCCGCTCTTCTCGGTCACCAGCGTCGGATTCTTGGCGATCATCGCCATCCCGGCGCGTCTGGGCGAGCTGGCCCGCCCCTACCTCATCCGACAGAGGTGCGGAGTCCCTATGAGTTCCGCGCTCGGTACGGTCTTTGTCGAACGGGTCTTCGATTGCCTGACCGTCCTGATGATTGCCGCGCTGGCCGTTTTCTTCACCGAGCTCCCCCCCTGGCTCATTCGTTCGAGCGTCCTGCTCCTGGTCATCACCATGGGGGTCTTTGTCTGCATGGTCCTGCTGATCGTCAAGCGGGAGGCATCCCTTGCGGTCCTGAAGCCCCTGATCGGGAAACTCCCGCCGCGTTACGGGACGGCCGTCCATCGTCTCATCCACCACTTCATCCAGGGGTTCGGGATGGTGGTCGACCCAGCCCTCCTGGCCTCCGTGGCGGGGCTTTCGCTCCTCACCTGGCTGGTCTACGTCCTGTCCATCTACATGACTTTCCTGGCCTTCGGCTTCCATCTGCCGTTCTCGGCCAGCGTTGTCCTGATGATCATCCTGATCATCGGGATCGCCATCCCCACAGCGCCTGGGTTTGTGGGAAGCTGGCACTACGCCTGCATTCTCGGCCTGGGGTTGTTCGGCATCCCGAAGACCGAGGCCCTCAGCTTCGCGATCCTCTTCCACTTCCTGTCGATCGGCATCGTCATCGCCCTCGGCCTGATCTTTCTGCCCTTCAACCGCTTCTCCCTGTCCGATATCCGGCAGGAGACGACCCCTTAAGCCCCCTCAGGAATCCCCCTTGACCTCCAAGCCGTAACTCCGGATCTTCTTGTGGAGGTTGCTCCGCTCCAGGCCGATCGCCTCGGCGGTCCGGGAGATATTGCCGTCGTACTCCTTGAGCTTCCGAATAATGTACTGCTTCTCGAAATCCTGCTTCGCCTCCCGGAGGGAATCGGTGTCACCGTTTGGCACGGGCACCGGGGCCGTCGCCCCTTTGACGTCCTCGAACAGGGGAGTAAGGTCGCATTTGGATATCATCCCCGTGGGGGTCATGATGACCAGCCGCTCGATGATGTTCTTCAGTTCCCGGACGTTTCCGGGCCAGTTGTGCTTCATCAGGACGGCCAAGACCTCTTCGGAAATCTGTTTCTCCGGTTCCCCTTCCTTAAGGGCGAAGTCCTTGAGAAACCGGTCGACCAGAAGGGGGATGTCCTCCTTGCGGTCGCGCAGCGGGGGAATGCGGAGCGGAATGACATTCAGCCGATAGTACAGGTCCTGGCGGAAGCGTCCCTCCTCCATCTCCCGTTCCAGATCCTTGTTCGTTGCAGCCAGCACACGCACGTCCGTCGGGATAAGCCGGTTGCCGCCGACCCGCTCGAACTTCTTTTCCTGGAGGATCCGCAGGACCTTTGCCTGGGCCTTGAGGCTCATGTCGGCCACTTCGTCCAGGAAGATCGTCCCCTCGTTGGCCAGGTCGAACTTTCCCCTTTTCTTCGCCGTGGCCCCGGTGAAGGCTCCCTTCTCATGGCCAAACAGTTCGCTCTCGATGAGGTCTTCCGGAATGGCCGCACAGTTGACCTCGACGAATGGTTTCTGAAAACGTCTGCTCTGACGATGGATCGAACGGGCCACCAATTCTTTTCCCGTCCCGTTTTCCCCCATGATCAGGATCCAGGCATTGGTCGGCGCTACGATGTCGATCATCTCCTTGAGCTCCTGGATCGGAGCGCTGGCGCCCGTCAGTTCGTATTCGTGGCTGACCTTCTGCTTGAGCAGGAGGTTTTCCTCTTCGAGACGGACCAGATCCAGGGCGTGGTTGATCACCAGGATCACCTTCTCGAGGGAAAGGGGCTTTTCGATGAAATCGAAAGCTCCGAGCTTCGTGGACCTGACCGCCGTTTCGATGGTCCCGTGTCCGGACATCATGACGACTTGGATCTGGGGATGGCCGGTCTTGATCGTCTTGAGGACCTCGATGCCGTCGATCCCGGGAAGCCAGATGTCCAACAGGACCAGGTTGGGAAGCTCCTCCTCGACAACCCGCAGGGCCTCCTCGCCCGTTGCAGCCGTGAGAACCTCATGCCCTTCATCGGCCAGAATCCCCACGAGGGCCTGGCGGATGCTCTCCTCGTCATCAACAATCAGAATAGCCTTGTTCATCGTCTCCCTTTACGATCCCCGCTTTTCCCGGCACCGCGGACCCATCCGCGCTATCCCCCGTTGGGAACGGGAAGTTCGAAGGCCACCACAGTCCCCCGGGGATAGTTGTCCGCAACGCTCACCCAGCCGTGATGATCGGCGATGATGGAATTGACGATCGCCAGCCCCAGCCCCGTTCCCGTCCGTTTCGTGGAGAAATAGGGATCGAACATCTTTACCTTATAACCGGGCGGAATGCCACACCCATTGTCGGCCACCTCGACCCTCGCCTTCCGGCCGTTCCGATCAAAGCTGGTCCGGATCCCGATCCGTCCATCGCCTCCGTCGACGGCCGCCACGGCATTGTCCAGGAGGTTCACCATCACCCGCCGGATCTGTTCCGGATCGAGCATCAGCGAGGGAATGTCGGCCCCCGGCTGGAAATCGAAAGCAATCCCCTTATGGGCGTCCTCAAACAGAATGACCGAGTCGCGGATCACCTCATTCAGGTCGTTCGGCGTCAAACGGGTCACCGGCAACCGAGCATAGCGGGAGAACTCGTTCACCAGGTTCTTGAGGACCTCG
>CAYOGU010000189.1:0-7185 GCA_964403345.1 uncultured Syntrophus sp.
CCCTTCCTTCCTCAGACGGGCCAGGAAGGCAATCACATGGTCGGGACCGATGTTCCGCATGTCGCCAAGGGCCAGGCCCGTGACGTAATCGGCGTATCGATTGAGGTCCCGGCTGTAACCCTCGATGGTGTTTCGGGAAGCTCCCTTTTCAACGGTCAGAAAGTTCAGATATTCGTCAATCAGCCGATGCATAGGTCTCTCTAACCTAAATGGGCTTTAGAAGCAAAGACTTTTTGTCCGAGTTCCGCGCCAGCCTTCACGGTGCTGGGCCCCTAAAAAGATATTGACAGTCCTTCCTGTTTTGTGATAGCAAAACACCTGTATTTTATTGATGTTATGATTCATCCACCGGAGTATGGGCTCAGGGTGTCCCGGAAGTCATCGTCAGCCGTGACGCCTGACCCGCCGGGATGGATGGCGATTTTCCGGAACGGTCCCGAAGCTTTCTGGGGATGGCGATCAAGGGTTCGGCAGTCTGTTCTCTAACTGCACGGGGCGTGCGTATCATACACGCCCGAATATCCTGTTTCTGGCACGGGTGTTGAGTTCAATACCCCCGGCCTTTCAGTGCGGTTATCGCACTTTTGACGCCCCCGGCTCCTCGGATGCCGTTCTGGATTTCGGTATCCGAATCTCAGGCATAACGGAGACGCCGTTCATAACTGCCGGTGGATGTTCCGTATTGTCCTCCCCGGGAACGGAAGGCCACCCGGGACCGTTCTTCTGGCATCTTATTTGCTGTAAGTGTTTCATTTGTTGATGTTTCTTGCGATACCGGCGCCTCTGACCCTATGCGAGGAGGGACTTTGGAGAAGCTACCTCCTCTGGGATCCGGATAAAATGGACCTTTTACAAGGTATGGATCATGACCCTCAACGATGTGCAATCCCTGCTGGACGCCAATGTTCTGTCCTGCAGGGCGCGTTTGGATATTGATGTAAAGTCAGCCATTGTTGCCGATGTGATGAGCGATGTCCTGGCCCTGGGCAAGCCGGGGAGCCTGCTCCTCACCAGGATCACGAGCCCGCAGGTGGTCAGGACCTCGGACATCCTCGATCTGGCAGCAATCGTGATGGTAAGGGGCAAGGCCCCAGCACCGGAGGTCCTTCAATTGGCCGAGGAGCTCCAGATCCCCATCCTGACGACCGGCTACGTCCCCTTCGAAGCAGCCGGCCGCCTCTACGAGAAGGGGCTTCGCAGCCCCATCGAAAAGACCGATACATCCCATGACGCCCCCTGATCTTTCTTAGGCCGTCGCGGGGAAAGGGAAAACGGCGTGCGCCTTCGTCAGGTGAAGGAAATCTTGGATGCCGAGGTGCTGGTCGGTGAAGGGCAATTGGACATCGACGTCCAAACGGCCTTCGGAGCCGATCTGATGAGCGATGTGCTGGCCTATGCCGTTTCCGGGTGTCTGCTCCTGACGGGTTTGACCAATCCGCAGATCATTCGCACGGCGGACGTGCTCGACATTGCCGCGATCGTCCTCGTCCGGGGGAAAAGGCCGTCGCCCGAAACCATCCAGGCAGCGGCGGCCAAAAACATCCCGATCCTCTCCACAAAATATATCCTCTTCGAGACAGCGGGACGCTTGTATGAGAACGGCATTCGCGGTTGCGTGGAAAAGGTGGATGAACCCCGTATCCGTTTATGAGGATCCGCCCTATCGGGAGAGCTTCCCGGTGGACGGCGGCAATTTCGACGACGCAGGGCTGGTCTCGGGAGAGATCAAGTCCAGACTCAGGGAGATGGGGTTGGCCAACGACGTGGTCCGGAGGGCGGCGCTGGTCTCCTATGAATCGGAGATCAATATCGTCTCCTATGCCAGGCAGGGAAAGATCAGCCTGGAGGTCCTGCCCGGCCACGTCATCATCGAGGCCGTCGATGAGGGCCAGGGGATCGCGGACATCCGCCTGGCCATCCAGGAAGGTTGGTCCACCGCAACGGAGAAGATCCGGGAGATGGGATTCGGCGCGGGGATGGGGCTCCACAACATCCGGACCTATTCGGATATCTTTCACATCTCCTCCGAAATCGGGTCGGGAACCCGCCTGAAAATGGTCATCCACGTCCCTCCGGAGGGGGATGGGGATCGTCAGGACGGAGGAAAAATCGCATGAACCTTGAAGCCATCGTTCAGGCGCTGCACTTGAAGGTCAGATCCGGCCAGGACAGGCTGGCCGTGGAAGTCCGCGGGGGGTATGTGGGGGACCTCCTCAGCGACGTCATGGCCAACAGCCGGGAGGGGGACCTCTGGATCACCCGCCAGGTCCATCAGAACATCGTGGCCGTGGCCAGCCTCAGGGACCTGGCCGGCATCGTTCTGGTCCGCGGCGCGGAACCCGCCGAGGATACGCTTGAAAAGGCGGTCAAGGAGAAGATCCCCATCCTCGTTTCGGATCTTCCGACATTCGAAACGGCGGGGAGGATTTATCGGTTGATCGGTTCGGGTGAAGGGAATCCCGCATGACGGGAAGGAGGTTCGCCTCCGGGATATGATCAGGGCATACCGTTGTGATCTGCATGTGCACACCTGCCTTTCGCCCTGTGCCGGTCTGGACATGTACCCCTCCGCCCTGGTCCGCAGGGCTTTGGAGGAGAGGCTCGAAGTCGTCGCGATCTGCGATCACAACGCCTCGGAAAACGTCCCCTATGTGATGCGGGCGGCCGTGGACAGGGGTCTGGTCATCCTGCCCGGGATGGAAATCACCAGCCGGGAGGAGGTCCACATGCTCGCGCTCTTTGACAGCCTTGAACCTTTGCAGTCCCTTCAGCAGACGGTCTATCGGCACCTGCCCGGGGAAAACGACGAGGAGCGGTTCGGTTGTCAGGCCATCGTCAATGAGCTGGATGAAGTCGAGGGGTTCAACGAGAAGCTCCTGATCGGCGCAACGGATCTTTCCCTGAACGTCCTGGTCCGCGAGGTCCACCAACTGGGGGGGATTGCCGTCGCCTCTCATATTGACCGGGAGTGTTTTAGTGTGATAAGTCAACTCGGTTTTGTCGATCCGGCGATGCCCTTCGATGCCCTGGAGGTTTCCCGGATTTTGGGATTTGCAGGCGCACGCCGGCGATATCCGGAACTGGAGCCCTACCCCCTGCTCCTCTCTTCGGATGCCCATCGGATCGATCAGATCGGCCAGGGATACACGGAGATCTATCTGGAATCCCCGACGGTCGCCGAGCTGAAGACGGCGTTTTTGGGACGGGAGGGACGCCGTATCGCGGCTTTGTGATGCTCGAGCTGGCCCTGCATATCCTGGATATCGCCGAGAACTCCGTCAGGGCCAAGGCCAAAACGGTATCGATCGCCGTGACCGAGGATGAGACGGCCGATCTGCTGACGATCGAGATCGGCGATGACGGCATGGGCATGAGCCCGGAAACCCTGGAAAGGGCCATGGACCCCTTCTACACGACCAAAAAGGTCCGCAGGGTCGGCCTGGGGCTTCCCATGCTGGCCGAGGCCGCCCAGAGGGCCGGCGGGCGGTTCGAGATCCGGTCCGAGGAAGGGGCGGGGACGAACCTGAAGGTCACCTTCCGGCTCAGCCACATCGACCGGCAGCCGCTTGGGGATATCACGGGGTCGCTGGTCAGCCTGATCGCCGGGAACGCGGGGGTGGATTTCCTCTACCGGCATTGTTGCGACGGCCGCAGCTTTACGCTGGATACGAGGAAAATCAAGGAGGAAATCGGGGATATCCCGATCAGCAACGGGGAGGTCATCAAGTTTATCAGGGCATACATCCGGGAAGGTCTGAGCGAGATTGGAACCCATGCATGAGCGCTCATAAATATGAAGGAGGAAAGAATCGATGAATGCGGAACATGGTGAGTTATTGAAAGAATTTACCGAGGAACAGATCGCAAAGCTCGACGGGATCATCGCCAAGCACAAGGGGAAACCGGGATGCCTGATCCCTGTTCTGGAAGAGGCCCAGGTCGTCCTGGAATACCTTCCCGTCTCCGTGCAGAAAAGGATCGCGAAGGAACTGAACCTCCCCTTCAGCCGGGTCTACGGAGTGGTCACCTTCTACTCCTTTTTCACCATGACCCCCCGCGGTCGCCATACGGTCCGCGTCTGCCTGGGAACGGCCTGCTACGTTCGCGGCGGCAAGGCCCTGGCCGATGCCATCAAGAAGGAATACGGCGTGGAAGAGGGCGAAACGACGGCCGACAGGCGCTTCACCTACGAGTCGGTCCGCTGTCTGGGAGCCTGCGGCCTGGGACCCGTGGTCGTCGTCGACGAGGATGTCCACGGCCGGATGAAACCTTCCAAACTCAAAGACGTACTCAGCCAATACAACTAGCGAGGTAAAATATTATGGCCAAACTGAAAATCGAGGACTTGAAGAAGATCAAGGAGAAGGTCCATGCGGAAACGGCGCTCCGGCAGGGCCACAACCGCGTGAAGGTCACGGTCCACATGGGCACCTGCGGGATCGCCTCGGGGGCGAAGGAAGTCATGGATTCGCTGCTCGGCGAGATCGAGGAAGCGGGCGTGTCGGACGTCATGGTCACGACCTCGGGGTGCATGGGACTCTGCAGCCGGGAACCCCTCGTGACGGTGGAGATCGTCGGTCAGGAACCGATCAAATACGAGTACGTCAATCCCAACAAGATGAGGCAGATCTTCAAGAGGCATGTCCTCGAAGGGGAGATCCAGACGCCCTTTGTCCTGGCGAGAGGCTCCGAAGTCGTGAAGTAACCCGTAATGCGCTGCGGTTCCCTAGCCCGGAACCAGGCTGAACCGATATCACTGAGTGAAGGAGGATGATATCCCAATGAAAGTTTTTCGCTCGCATCTGTTGCTCTGCGGAGGAACAGGCTGTCACGCATCCGGAAGCATCGAGGTGAAGAAGGCCTTGGTCGCCGAACTGGATAAGAGAAACCTCTCCAACGAAATCAAAGTCGTGGAGACGGGTTGCAACGGATTCTGCGCCATGGGCCCCATCATGGTCGTCTATCCCGAGGGCATCATCTACATGATGATCAAGCCCACGGACATCCCGGAACTGGTGGAGGAGCACCTCGTCAAGGGGCGCGTCCTGGAAAGGCTGCTCTACCGCGAGCCCGTCACCGCCGGGATCATCCCCACGATGCAGGAGATCCCCTTCTTCGCCCTGCAGGACCTGAGGGTCCTCAGGAACCGGGGCCTCATCGACCCCGAGAAGATCGAGGAGTACATTGCCCGGGACGGTTACGCCGGCATGGCCAAGGCCCTGACCGAGATGAAGCCCGAAGAGATCGTCAAGGAAGTCCTCGACTCGGGGCTCCGCGGCAGGGGCGGCGCCGGCTTCCCGACCGGAATGAAGTGGAAATTCGCCGCCGCTTCGCCGGGTGACGTGAAGTACGTCCTGTGCAACGCCGACGAAGGCGACCCCGGGGCCTTCATGGACCGCAGCGTCCTGGAAGCGGATCCCCACGCCGTGCTCGAGGGCATGGTGATCGCCGCCAAGGCGATCGGGTCCCACCAGGGGTACATCTACTGCCGCGCCGAATACCCCCTGGCCATCCACCGCCTGAACATCGCCATCAACCAGGCCAAGGAATACGGCCTTCTGGGCAAGGACATCCTGGGGACCGGATTCGACTTCGACCTGGAGATCTACCAGGGCGCCGGCGCCTTCGTGTGCGGCGAGGAAACGGCCCTGATGACCTCCATCGAGGGCAAGCGCGGCATGCCCCGCCCCCGTCCCCCCTTCCCCGCCGTGGCGGGCCTCTGGCAGAAGCCGAGCATCCTGAACAACGTGGAGACCCTGGCCAACATCGGGCAGATCATCCTCCGCGGAGGGGCCTGGTATGCCAGCGTCGGGACTGAGAAGAGCAAGGGAACGAAAGTCTTCGCCCTGACCGGCGATGTCAACAACGTCGGCCTCGTCGAGGTCCCGATGGGCACCACGCTCGGTTCGATCGTCTACGACATCGGCGGCGGGATTCCGGAAGGGAAGAAATTCAAGGCCGCACAGCTTGGCGGCCCCTCCGGCGGCTGCATCCCGGTCCAGCATCTCAACGCCTCGGTCGATTACGAAACCATCGTCGAGCTGGGCGCGATCATGGGCTCGGGCGGATTGATCGTCATGAACGAGGACAAGTGCGCCGTCGACATGGCCCGGTTCTTCATGGACTTCTGCCAGGACGAGTCCTGCGGCAAGTGCACGCCCTGCCGCGAGGGCACCAAGCGGATGCTGGAGATCCTGACGAACATCACCCACGGCAAGGGCCGGCCCGGCGACATCGAACTGCTCGAGGAGATGGCGGCGATCATCAAGGACGCCTCGCTCTGCGGTCTGGGCCAGACGGCCCCGAACCCGGTCCTCAGCACGATCCGTTACTTCCGCAAGGAATACGAGGACCACATCTACAACCATCGCTGCACGGCGGCCGTCTGCTCGGCCCTGTTCAAGTCGCCCTGCCAGCATACCTGCCCGGTCGGGATGGACATCCCCTCCTACATCGCCCTGATACGCGCAGGGCGCCTGGAGGACGCCTACAAGGTGATGCTCCGGACCAACCCCTTCCCGTCGGTTTGCGGGCGCGTATGCGACCACAAGTGCCAGGCCAAGTGCCGCCGAGGCAAGATGGACGAGCCGATTGCCATCAAGTTCCTCAAGCGGTTCATCTCCGACAACGCCCCGCGTCCCAAGACCGAGGCGGTCCCGGTCACGCGCAAGGAGACCATCGCCGTGGTCGGTGCCGGCCCCGCCGGTCTGACGGCCGCCAGGGATCTGGCCCTCCGCGGCTACAAGGTGACCGTTTTCGAGGAACTCCCCGAGCCGGGCGGCATGCTCCGCTGGGCGATCCCGGCCTATCGTCTGCCCCGCGACATCATCGCCAAGGAGATCGATGAAATCCGTGCCCTGGGCGTGGAGATCAAATGCAAGACCCGCGTCGGCAAGGACGTCCCCTTCGCGAAACTGGAGAAGGACTTCGACTACGTTTACCTGGCCCCCGGCGCCCAAAAGAGCCAGAAGATGGGCGTCCCCGGCGAGGATCTCAAGGGCGTCTTCGGCGGCGTCGAATTCCTCCGGGATTTCAACGCCAATGAAAAGGCTTGGACATCCGGCAAGAAGGCCCTCGGCTCCAAGGTGGCGGTCATCGGCGGCGGAAACTCCGCCATCGACGCCGCCCGTTGCGCGGTCCGCCTCGGGGCGGACGTGACCATCCTCTACCGCCGCGAGCGCAAGG
>CAYOGU010000190.1:0-7161 GCA_964403345.1 uncultured Syntrophus sp.
CCTTGAGCTGGCCAATCTGACGGTAGAGCTCCGACGTCATCTCTTCGCCTTCCTTTCTGGGATAGAGTTGCTTTCCTTCCTTCGCATCGCTCTTATTCGGACATTTCCCTGCGCGAAGCTCATCCCGGGGGCGAGGGGGCTGTCAGCTCATGCTTTTCAACTTTCTCGAAATCTTTCATTATCACGACCTCCTCTCAATTTTGATGGCGAGTAGGTCCCCGCAACAGGGGCCCCAAATGCAAGGACGAAGTCTTTTTTGGGGGGACCGCGTAGCGGGGGAACCAAAAAAGATGTGAATCGCGTACCTTAGATGCCTTACGATAGCGATTCACACCCTTGCATTTGGGGAACGGCGGGGTAAACTCGCGCATCAAAAGAGAGAGACGGGGGTACATTTCTCAAAAGACAGGGGGCGCCTACCTCGGAATCTATAACGAAGGCGCCCCCTGGATTTTGAGTTAACGCCATGCCGCCAGGCGGGCGCAACATTCCAAGATAGACAGCGCCTTCAGGCGCGTACGCCTTTCCCTGCATTAGCGTCCGGCGCCTTCTGGGCCGAGACTCGCTTGCGAGGCTCGGTCGCTCGCGACGCCAGAGCGGCCCTGCTTGCGGGGCAACGCCCATTGACTTTTAAGCTGCGTTCATGCATGATCTGCGGCGAAAGGAGGTCGTCATGAACAAAGCACAAAGGACCGTGCTGCTGATCGTCGGGCTGATGTTGGCGTTCATCGTGGTCCTTCCACCCGTTACAACAAGCCATATCACGCAGTTAGGCTTCCTTCCCCTCGAGCTTGAACATAACTTCGTTCGCTTCAGGTTCGATATGTTCATTGTGGCTTTGACTGCCATCGCGGCATTCGGAATCATCGGATATGCGATAGCGTCAAGGATGGGTAAAGGTTAATGCCTTAGTTAGAAATCAAGGCGCTATTCAGATGGGGCATGGCCTGCCTTTCAAACCCACCGGCTTAGGACGATGCAGAACCTTTTCAAAACGAAAAGAAATGCTCATTTTGAGATGACCTTTTCATTTTGAAATTTTGGAAAAAAACTACCATGTCATTTTGAAATGGTCAGAAAGTGGGGAATAATTATCCAAATATGGGTAATATTTCCCCACTATTCAAGACTTAGGTGCCTGCCCCTCGCCCCCTTCCCTCCATTCATCATCCCTGATTCTCCTCTCAATCAAGCCCATTGCCCAATGTTAAAGCGCCCGTAATTACAATGACATAATGGCCCATGCTCGTTGTTTAAGGGGCCTTAGCCCATCGTGTTATGCGCCCTGCACGCGCAACCGTGCGTGCAAGGGCGCGTGACCGATGGGCTTTTTCCTCTACCGCCCCGCCCTATGGGCAAGGGACGTGGAGCAATGGGCAGGGACCCAGGACCACGACCCCACGGCCCTGCACCCATCGACCCAGGAGCGAGCGACCGAGATCTGTGCCCAATGCGCGAAGTGCAGTGGGCACAGGGCGAGGGAGCCACATCTCAGGGCTGCGCGCCGCGCCCGCCCTTCGTCTTGCGGCCCCGCCCTCCTCTCAAGGGGCCGCGCCCCCCACCGCCCAACCAAGGATCGAAGCCCCGGGCTAGGTGCCCCCCGGCCTCAATTCGCGGCAAAGAGAACATGAGGAGAGGGGGTGCGCACTTATAACACACCAAATTTTTTGAAAAAATCGGGATTTATCCTCTTTTCCGGGGTCCACAGGAGGCGGGATAACGGGGTTTTTTCATTAAACTCCCCTTATAAGGAAAGTAATTAACATAAAGAATATCGGTCGATTACATTCGGGGGTGTTTAGTAGATTTCTATTTATCGTTATACAATGAATTATACAGAGATGATTTAGTACAGTATTGAATTACAGAAGATTGAATAGTGTTTGTATAACTGTTTAATGTAAAAAAAAATGGTTTTGATCAACTATTGATTACTTTCCCTATATAGGGGGCCGTTAAATCTACCCCGCCGCTCCCTCCTGTGGCCCCCCCTTTCGAGGCCATCTAACCGACCCTCCCTGCACAATCCGCTTGCAATCCAACATTATGGCCCTATTTTCGATCCTGCGACCCATCAAATCATCCTGTGGAGCCCCTGGTTATGAAGGAATTTGAACGTGCCCAACGGATTTCGGAACTGAAGCCCACCGGCCTTCGCAAAACCTTCGCCCACTGTGGCCCCAACTAAGTCATAATACTTCCTCAAGCCTTGGGATATTGCCATAAACAAGAGGAAATAGCGTTGCAACGCATTCTGCGCTGTTATTTGTCGCAAGGCGTATCTTTTAGCAGGAGTGTTGCCAACGATGCGTTGCAACACAAGCGGGGCTATATATTCAAGCAAGATAAGGCAGCTACTTAACCGTCTAGCTTAAGGAGTGTAAATTACCAGTCCGTGCTGAAACCTTTTCTGACCCAACGAGGAGTCATATGTGTTCGCCCCCACATATGATCTACAAATCAATCAGGGTGGCGGCGTCCGTAAAATTCTGCGGACAAAGGTGGGCGTACCGTTCGGTCATCTCGCTGGTTTCGTGCCCCATGAGCTTCTGGATCACATAGAGGGGAACGCCCTTCTGGGCTAGCCATGATGCGAATGTGTGCCGACAGGTGTGAAAGACGACCTGCTGCCGACGATCTGTAACGTCCTTGTTGAAACCAAGACTGGCAACTGCACGATCGAACGAATGGGATATCTCGATTCGCTGCCTTCCACGGGCATCGGGGAACACCAGATCGGTTGGCTTCTTGTCGGCCAGGTACGGTTTCAGCATGGCCTTGAGTTTTGGCGTGAGAGTAGCCACGCGATTGTGGACGTTCTTCGTGTCCTTGATCATAATCAGCTTATGGATCAGATCGACGTCGCCCACAGTAAGGGCGAAGATCTCGCCGGCGCGCATGCCTGTGGACAGGGACAAGAGTGTCATGTCATGCGTTTCCTGGCTCAAGGGGCGGATAGTATCTAGGAGTTGTCGCGCTTCCTCCTTGGTAAAGAACCGGAACCGTCTGTTGTCCGACGTGGGCTTCTTGACGAGCGAGACGGGATTGACATTATCGAACTGTCCGGTGCTCCGGGCGTAGTTATACATTTGCCGGATCACGGCTAAGGCATAGGTGATCGACCGCGGGGCGCAGCCGGCCTCGGCCATCTTCTCCTTGAGGGCGCCCAGGTGATCGACCATCTTGGGATCCTTGATCTTGATCTCGCCCAGAGATGGTTGGATCCACAGGCGCCACAGACTCTCCTCGCGCACATAGGTTCTCTTGCCTTTGTCAACCTTGCATTGCTTGTAGTATGGATCCCAGAGGGCATTGAAAGAAACGGCGTCGATCTCGGCTTGTTGGGCCTTGAGACGTTCCTGCTCGCGGCGTTCCCGCAGGGTCTGGGGCCCCTCGCCCGTCTTGTGGGCCCTCTTGAGGCTGGACAGGATGTCGGACACGCCTCGGGCAGTGAAGCCGTCCGACTCCCACCCGACGCCCTCCTCGACTTGACGACCATGGAGGGGATAGTAGATGAAAAAGTATCGGTCTGGCCTTATGCCATGCTTTCTGGTAGGATGTTCCCTGTACCGGACACCCGGGAATGCCGTATTAAGTTTCTTTGACACCATGCTACCTTCCGCGACACTCAAAAAAGTTGCCCAGGAATAGCCCAGGGAATCATGTAAATGGTAGCAGCATCCAAACGAACCCCTGAAAAGGATCTTTCTCATAATTGTCGCGGGTTGTCAAGGATTAAAGGAAACTATCGGAAACTGCCTAAAAGTGTCCTTTTCGGTTTCCTAATCCGCAGGCCGAGTGTTCGACTCACTCCAGGGGCACCAAAATCAAGGGCTTCCCGAGGGAAGCCCTTTTTCGTTGGAGGGGGGAATTCCGCATCCCTTACCGGCCTGTTTTGTTGAGGAAATGCTATTGTGGGCTTTCCCCAACAACCTTCAACGTATTGTTGAAATACATTTCTTGAATCCTTTCCGCATGTTCATGGAAATCATCAACGCCATGTTTCTGGATATACAGGAGATTAAAGCATTTCATATTATGGTATCTGTAGTTGCCGAATTTTACGGTCGGCATCAATCTGTCGCAGGGACATTCCGCGCATTCAAAACAAAAAGTGATATCTTGACTTTCCGCGCATTGATATATGCCGCATTGCTTTCCTCCCAACGAAGGAGATGGACAGTGCCCGTTATTTTCCCTGCATCCTTTGCATGGCAGGACTTCTTTAGGAACGCCTTTTTCGATCAGCGTTTTCATGATGCTGGGATCATTCGATGAGGCGATGCACTGGCTACAGCACGTACCGCAGGGACCAACCTTGTTTAAATATCGATCCATCATCTCTCTCCTTACGATGTGTGCTTCGTTTCCCTCCTCGGGCGCTTTTGCGATCCGTTGCGGAAGCATGGTTCGGTCTTCACGCTTTTCCCACGGCCTTGAAGAAGGTGTAGCAAAACGTCCCATCCGGCCCGGTTGTTCGATACAGGTCTTCGATCCCCTGGTCGAACGTAGCGGGATCGATGATACCCTCCTCGATGGCCGGTTGACGCACCCCTTCGATCATCGCCGTGAATGTCTTCCTTGTGAATCCATCGACCAGTTCCGGTTTGCTCGAATCGACATATACCATGCGGGGAGATACCCGGACTTCGCCATAGCCGGCAGCCACCAGCAACGGATACAGAGACCTTCCGATCAGTGCGTTTCCGCCCGCGCGCAACTGCAGTTCGACCTGGCAGTGAATCGCCGCATGGGCAGCCTCGCTGTCGGGATGGAAGTAGGCGGATCCGTGGTCGCCTTCAATGACCGTGATCGTTCCCCCGGCGCGCAAGTATCCTCTCAGCTTCCGCAAGGCTGCTTCCGGTTCTTTCAGGTGCTCCAAAACAAAGCAGACAAAGACATGGTCAAAAGACTGTGGCCGAAAAGGCAGGTGGAAGATGTCTCCCTGCTGGACCCGGACATTGGCCAGCCCCGCCGCCATAACTTTCTTCCTGGCCTCCGCAACAGAAGTTTCCGAGATATCGACGGCGGTAATCAAGGCTCCGGGGCTGTTCCTGGCCAGGGTCTCGGTTTGTGCGCCGACTCCGCAACCGGCTTCCAGGACACGGCAACCATACGGAAACACCGTATCGGAATGCAGCAAATCGACCAACGTGGTCGCCTGGTCCTGCAAACGGATGTTCTCTCGCGGGTCATACCCATGAACATATGCTTTTGTCATGTCTTCTTCCTTCTCTCAGCCGAACAAGGATCAGGATCTTCCAGTTCATCCCGCCACCCTTCATCGCGCGCCGCCCGCTCGGTTCCTCTCTTGTATTCGTAATTCTGCACAATTGGCGAAAGTTATCAAGCAAACCTTTCAGGAGGCATGATGATCGTCCAACTGCCAACAAAGTTGGCGGTTGCCGCAGAAAGCTTTGATGAAAAATGCTGTGATTTCATAAATATAATTTTGGCACGGGAAGTGCGGTCATCAAAAAAGTAAGTCAAGTTATTATCATTGACTCGCAACGGCTTTTTTGACAAGTACTTGCCGTATATCACCCAACGGAGGCGCGCGTGAAAACAAGGCAAATTGTTTTTCAAATATGAATTGGGGTTCCGCCTATTCCGCGGCAGCCGGCCTCCAGAGCGGCGCCTGCGGACTGACCGACGGTTCCAAAGCCGGTCAATGGCGCCTTCCCACAGCGGACGAATTGCTAACTTTGTTTAATGTTAACGATCCCTTTGATGGTTCATTGTCAAAGTGGTTCTGGTCATCGACGGTCTGCACAGTGGATATCGGCGGTTATTATGCAGTAAGCCCAGGGAGCCAAAAGGGCGTGAATACGACGCCGGATTCGACCGGGTATTACGTCCTCCTGGTGCGTGCAAAATAGATCACGGGGAGGTCACCTTGATTTCACGGATCGATCACGTATCCATCGCGGTGAGGGACCAGAAGAAGGCGGAACGATTCTTCCGTGAGGTCCTGGGGGCCGTGGCCGGTGCGGGGATGGACGACCCAAAGACCCGGTTCTTCTGGCAGATCTTCTCCCTGGGCGACCTGTCCCGCCTGGAGATCATCACGCCCACCGGGGAGGGGAGCTTCCTGGACGGCTTCCTGAAGGAACGGGAAGGAGGGGTCCACCATATCACCCTCCAGACCCCGGACCTCGGCCAAGCCATGGCCCGCCTCGAGGCGGAGGGCATTCCCTTCTTCGGCCACAACGAGTATCCCGGCGGCGTCTGGAAGGAGATCTTCATTCATCCCCGCCACGCCTTCGGCGTCCTGATTCAGATCGCGGAATTCAAGGCCTCCGACTGGATCTCGGAGACGGTCAAGCTACCCGCCGGGACAAAGTGGCAGGTTGAGAAGACCGCGGCCGGCGCGACCCTCACCGTGGCCCATCCCGGCGGCGGCAAGGTCTCTCTGGAACTGGACCGGGAAGAACTGGGAAAACTCATGGAAGCGCTGGGGCGGGCCTCGGCGTAACGATCGCCTCCACCGGCGCTCCATGGGTATCGAACCATCCCAACGAATGCCCATTCCTCAGGCCGGGTCGGGGGCTCCTTCGGGTCGTTCGGCGGCGGCCGGTCCGACCTGATGCTGCGGCCCGTCGTTTTCCCCGGTAGGGTCCTGCCGGGGCGTCATGAACCGTGAGGCCTCCGTCGCCGGGACGGGCCGGCTCAGCAGGAAGCCCTGCATCCCGTCGCACTGCAGCCCCCTGAGGAAGATCATCTGCTCCTGCGTCTCAACCCCCTCCGCCAGGACCGTCAGCTTCAGCGAGTGCGCCATGGCGACGATGGCCCTGGCGATCGCTGCGTCGTCCGGGTTGGTGTCCACGTCCCGGATGAAGGAGCGGTCGATCTTGAGTAGGTGAAGGGGCAGCCGCCGCAGGTAGCCCAGGGAGGAGTAGCCGGTGCCGAAATCGTCCATGGCGATGCGCAGCCCCATGTCGCTCAACTCCCGGAGTATGGCGACGGTCGCATCGGTGTTCTCGATGGTGAACAGGTTGTGTGGCGTGGCGGCCGTGCCCAAGATACGGAAGGAGGCCGCCGAGAACGTGCCTGCCATGTACGACTCCTAGAGGTCGGTACGAATCCAGAGTTGGCCCGTGACGGGCGATCCGGGATCAGAGGTCCGGTTCTCCACCACGAACTCAATCCCCTGATGCTGGT
>CAYOGU010000191.1:0-7101 GCA_964403345.1 uncultured Syntrophus sp.
CCAACTGGGACTTCGGGCGATCCGATTCTGTCTGAAGGAGCGGGATCTCTTCAAGGTCCAGCTCCGGGCGATCCTCCAAGCGAGCGTGCAGGGAAAGCTCAGAATCATGTTCCCGATGATCTCCGGCATCGAAGAGATTCAGGAGGCCAAACGGATCCTTTCGGAGGTGAAAGGGGAGATGTCGGCCAAGGGGATCCCCATCAGCCAGGAGATCGAAGTCGGGGTCATGATCGAGGTCCCGTCGGCGGTCATCGTGGCCGAGGAACTGGCCAAGGAGGTCGATTTCTTCAGCATCGGGACCAACGACCTGATCCAGTACGTCCTGGCTATCGACCGGATCAACGAGAGGGTGACCTATCTATACGAGCCCCTCCACCCGGCCGTCCTGAGGCTGATCAAGCAGGTCGTGGACATCGGCCACCGGGCGGGGATCCGCGTGGCCATGTGCGGGGAGATGGCCGGTGAGCCGGCCTACACCATGATCCTGCTGGGGTTGGAGCTCGACGAACTCAGCATGAATCCCCTGGCGATTCCCCGCATCAAGAAAATCATCCGGGGTTCCACCCTGAAGGAATCCAAGAACCTCCTGGAGGAGGTGATGAAGATCCCCTCCGCATCGGAGATCAGGGCTTTTGTCGAGGCGGCCATGCGGGATCGTTTCCCCGAAGAATTCCAGGTGAACGGACAGTGAGGGTTCCCGTGGATCTCTTTTCGTACGGGCGCAAGCGACGGCGGGGATTGGATCCGCATCTTTGGATTAGGGAAAGGGATTGAAACGGAGCATGTCCATCCTGTCGACCATCAGGTCTTGGACCACCCAGATCGGCGTCTACCATGCGGGGAGCCTTTACAAGGAGGACAACTTTCCCCTCTACTGGCTGGTCAGGAAGGTCCTGTCCAAGGTCCAGATCACCGATGAGACCGCGGAGGGGCTCAAAGCCCTCTCGGAAAAAGGGGTCGTCGTCTACGCCCTGAAGAACAAAAGCCAGCTCAACAGCCTGATCCTCCGCGAGATATGTGTCCGAAAGGAGATTCCCCAGCCGGTCTATTGCCACGGGATCAACATGATCACCTGGCAGCCCTTCCCCATGGCCTTTCGTGTCATCATGTCCCACCTCTCCAGGAGGATCTTCAAAAGGTCGTCCCCCGTCCAAACCACAGAGGATCACCTCGGGGAACTGGTCCAGGGGCGAAAGAGCGTCATCATCCATCTGGGGGATTCGGAACTCTTCGAGAATCCCTTTGTCGATCGGACCCTGTCGCGGCTGTTGGAAGTCCAGAAGACCCTGGAAGTGCCGATCTACCTCTGTCCCGAACTGATCACCTACGGCAGGAGAAGGGACAAGGAGGAGGAAAACCTGGTCAACATCCTCTTCGGCCAGAGCGACACGACCGACCCGATCCGGCGCGTGATCACCTTCCTCCGCTACTCCAATAAGGCTTCGGTCGTCTCCCCCGAGCCGGTCAAACTGGATGATTTCGTGAAGTCCAGCGAAGGGCTGTCCACCGAGGAGCTGGTCCAGCAACTGCGGGGCGAGCTCATTGCCCGGATCGACGATGAGAGAGAGTCCATCGTCGGGCCGATCCTGAAGTCTCGAGAGGAGATCATCGGGATGGTCCTCAGGGACCGGGGGCTGACCGCCTTCATGGAGGAGATGGCGGCCAAAGGCAAGAAGGGCAAGAAAGACGGGTTTGACGCTGTCCAAAAGTCGGCGAGGAAATACCTCGACGAGATCGCCTCGGACTACAACGATATCTTTGTCGAGATCTGGGACAAGGTCCTCACCTGGCTGTGGAACAACATCTACGACGGCGTGGTGGTCGACAGTGAGGGTATCGCCAAGATCCGCAGCGTCACCAAGAAGATGCCCTTCATCATCATCCCCTGCCACCGGAGCCATATCGATTACCTGCTGCTCTCCTACATTTTCTACAAGCACAACATCCAGATGCCCTTCATAGCGGCGGGGACCAATCTCTCTTTCTTCCCAATGGGTTACATCTTCCGCAAGTCGGGGGCGTTCTTCCTGCGCCGGAGTTTCAAGGGCAACGAGCTTTACGGCGAGGTCTTCGCCAAATACGTCAAAGTGCTTCTGAAGGAGGGGCTGCCCCTGGAGTTTTTCATCGAGGGCGGCCGCAGCCGGACGGGCAAGATGGCCATGCCCAAGTACGGCCTCCTGTCCATGATCATCCAGGCCTATCAGGAAAAGGCCTGTGAGGACCTGGCGGTGATCCCCGTCTATATCGGCTACGACCGGGTCATCGAGGAAAAAGCCTATCTCCAGGAGCTCGGCGGCGCCCCCAAGGAGAAGGAAAAGGCGACGGAGATGATCAAGAGCAGCCGGCTTCTCCGGAGGCGGTACGGCCGCGTCTACATGAACGTCGGCGAGCCGATCCTCCTGAAGTCTTACCTTGCGGCCCAGGAAAAACCCCTCGACGAGATGACGATCGTCGAGAGGCAGGCCCTCTACCGGCGGATCGGCTACACCATCGTTCGGGCGATCAACAAGGTTTCGGTGGTCACTCCCTTTGCCCTGACCGCCGCGGGGCTTCTCTGCTACGACCGGCGGGGGATCTCCCTCGGCGAGCTCAGGGAGGTCCTGACCGTGTTTCACGATTATCTCTCCTTCCGCAAGGTCTCATTTGCCATGACCTTCGCGGATCGCGAGAAGGCCGTCGGCGAGGCCCTGAATCTCTTCGATCAGTCCGGCCTCATCTCCAGGATGGGCGCCGAGGAGGACGAGGAAGAGGTCGAGGAGATCGTCTATTCCCTGGCGGACGACAAGCGCATGAACCTGGAGTACTACAAGAACAACATCCTCCATTTTTTTCTCCCCCTGAGCTTCGTGGCGACCTCCGTCCTGGCCGGTTCCGAGGACATGGTCCCGGTCAACCGGATCAACGACGATTACACTTTTTTCAAGCGCCTCTTTCGGCACGAGTTCATCTTCGACGACCGGAAGAAAGATCAGGAGGAGGTTCGGGAGGCCCTTGCCTATCTGCGCGACCGGGGGCTGATCACCGGTTTCGACCGGGACGAAAAGGCCTGGATCGAGGTGAAAGGGCGGGGGAGGACCAGCCTCCTGCCCTTTGCGGGCCTCATCCACAACTATATGGAGTCCTACTGGGTGGTCGTCCGGGGATGCTACTACCTCCGGAAGGGGCCGAAGCCGGAAAGGGACTGGCTGAAGAACATCCGGGGACTCGGGGCGAGGATGTACCGCAAAGGGGAGATCCGGAGGGCGGAGGCCCTCTCCCAGTCCAATTACCAGAGCGCCATCCGCTATCTGCAAGACGTCAAGATCATCGAGGTCCGGGAGGTGCAGGACAAGGCGGAGAAGCGTTTCGTCAAGCGTTACGCCCTGACGGACAACAAGGTCCAGCTCGAGTCCCTGCGCCGCAGACTCTTCAAGTTCCTGTAACTCCCGGGTCGTCCCCCGGACATATCCAGCGAAGGAAAATCACAGGGAGAAGGCCTTTTCTCGGGATCGCGACCGGCGCGCCGACCACGCCATGGGCCTTCGACGGGGCTCACGGCGCCATGGGTCGGGGTCCGGATCGCGGTCCAGGGCGGAAAAAAGACCGGCCGGGATGCCGCCCCGTACTGCAGGACGACCCCCCGGCCGATGTTCTTCGAAGTCCTTCCGATGGTGGCGGGCGCTACTTCCTGCCTCGGATGGAGTAAAAGGCGGCCATGCCCCGGTAGACGGCGGCATCGCCCAACTCCTCCTCGATCCGCAGGATCTGGTTGTACTTGGCCAGCCGGTCGGTCCGGGAGAGGGCCCCGCTCTTGATCTGGCCGCTGTTGGTGGCGACGGCGATGTCGGCCATGGTGGTGTCCTCGGTCTCGCCGGAGCGGTGGGAAATGACGTTCGTGTAGCCGGCCTCCTTGGCCATCTGGATCGTATCGAGGGTCTCGGTCAGCGTTCCGATCTGGTTGAGCTTGATCAGGATCGAGTTGGCGATTCCCTGCTCGATTCCCCGGCCCAGACGCATGGGGTTGGTGACGAACAGGTCGTCGCCGATGATCTGGACCTTGCTCCCCAGTGTCTCGGTGAGCAGCTTCCACCCCTTCCAGTCGTCCTCGGCAAGGCCGTCCTCGATGGAGACGATCGGGTATTTCTTCACCAGATCAGCGTAGAATTTGACCATCTCCTCGGAAGACCGCATCGGTTTCTTCTCCGCGGCCAGATTGTACTTCCCCTTGCTGAAGAAGGAGCTGGCCGCGGCATCGAGGGCGATGGCGCAGTCCTTCCCGGGCGTGTAACCGGCCTTTTCGATGGCCGTCACGATGAGAGCGAGAGCTTCCTCGTTGGACTTGAGGTTGGGCGCGAAGCCCCCTTCGTCGCCGACCGCCGTGTTGTAGCCCTTGGCCTTGAGGACCGCCTTGAGGTTGTGGAAGACCTCGGCGGCCATCCGGATCCCCTCCCGGAAGGATTCGGCTCCCACGGGCATGATCATGAATTCCTGGATGTCCACGTTGTTGTCGGCGTGCTGGCCGCCGTTGAGGATGTTGGCCATGGGCACCGGGATGTCATGGGCGTTGACGCCCCCCAGGTACCGGTAGAGGGGGACTTCCAGGGCCGCTGCGGCCGCCTTGGCGCAGGCCAGCGAGACGCTGAGGATCGCGTTCGCGCCGAGGGCGCTCTTGTTTTCGGTCCCGTCCAGGGCGATCATCTGCCGGTCGATCTCCCTCTGCATCTGGCAGTCCATGCCGATGATCTCGGGCGCGATCTTGTCCAGGACGTTGCAGACGGCCTTCTGGACCCCTTTGCCGAGGTACCGTTTCTTGTCCCCGTCCCGGAGTTCCAGCATTTCATGTTCTCCCGTCGAGGCGCCCGAAGGGACGGAGGCCCGGCCCGTGATCCCGGAAAGGAGGGTCACCTCCGCCTCGACAGTGGGA
This sequence comes from uncultured Syntrophus sp., assembly GCA_964403345.1. Classification (GTDB taxonomy): domain Bacteria; phylum Desulfobacterota; class Syntrophia; order Syntrophales; family UBA5619; genus JAKAFS01. Next base: position 4,904 of record CAYOGU010000191.1, read on the forward strand.
TTGCCGCGTGAGTCCAAGATTTCCCTGGCATTGATGTTGATGATCTCGGTCATGACCACCTCCTTGATGACTCGAAATGTTTCTCGGGAATGATATCGGAACAAGGGCGGCGGTCGCGACCGCCGAACCACACTGAAAACTATGACAATCGGGGCCGATTTTCAAGGGCCTTTGTCGCCCCATCCCGTGAAAGGTCCTTGATAAGAGGGACGATCTCGAGTATAAATCAGACTTCGCGGCGGATGGGATGAAACGATGGCACAGCAGGAGAAGGGAACGCGGCTGTTCCTTCATCTGAAGAAATGGCTGGAGAAGGCGGTCATGGATTACGGCATGATCGCCGAGGGGGACCGTGTCCTGGTCGGTGTCTCTGGCGGTATGGACAGCATGGCGCTCCTCGACCTGCTCAATACCCCGATGGTTCATGTCCCCCCCTTTTCGATCCTGGCCGTCAACATTGATCCCGGATTCGATCCGGAATATGACGGTTACAGGAGGCTGGAGCAGCATCTGCGTGAGGGAGTCTATGATTACCATATCGAGAAGACGGACATCGGCCCCCTGTCCCACAGCGACGTGAACCGGAAGAACCCCTGCTTCCTCTGCTCGCGGCTCCGACGCAGACGGATCTTCGAGATCGCGGCCGAGCGGGGATGCAACAAGATCGCCTTTGCCCATCACCGGGACGACATCATCGAGACGCTCCTGATCAACCTCTTCTATGGCCGGGAGATCAGCACGATGGTGCCCGACCAGCGGATCTTCGGGGGGAAGCTGCACATCATCCGGCCCCTGGCCTATATCCGGGAGGAGCTGGTGAAGAAGTACGCCGGCGAACGCGGCTTTCCGGCCATCGAGAACGGCTGCCCCACGAGCCGCACCTCGAAGCGGCGGTACGTCAAGGATCTTCTCCGGACCATGGAGAAGGACAACAGGCGGGTCCGCGACAACATCTGGAAGGCGATGGGGCACGTGAAGGTGGATTACCTCCCGGGAAAACTCGGAGACCGCTAGAGGGCGGGGCGAACGCCCCGGGGATGTCGGGCGGAGTCGTCCGGACAGGCCGGGGATCGGACAGCGGAACAACGGAGATTGGGGAAGGGCCGTGGCGAAGAAGGAAACAGCCGAAAAACCGATCTGCTCGAACAAGCAGGCGCGGATTCACTACTTCATCGATGAGACCTACGAGGCGGGGATCGTCCTGGTGGGGACCGAGGTGAAGGCCCTGCGCGACGGCCGGGCGAACCTCAAGGACAGCTATGCCCTGATCAAGGACGACGAACTGTACCTCTACGACCTCCACATCAGTCCCTACTCCCACGGCAACCGGGCCAACCACAACCCCCTGAGGGTCCGCAAGCTCCTGATGCACAGGCGTGAGATCCAGCGGCTCTATGGAAAGTCCCAGGAGCGGGGGCTGACCCTGGTTCCGCTCAAGATGTACTTCCGCAACGGGAAGGTCAAGGTGGAGATCGGCGTCGGCCGGGGGAAGAAGCTCTACGACAAGCGGGAGGACCTGAGACTCAAGGAGGACCGCCGCGCCATGGAGAGGGGGCTCCGGGCGAAAAACCGGGATTCATGACGGCAGGGCATTTCCCCACTCCATCCGGACCGGAGAACCTTCGAGGTACGGGCGCTCGGCTGGCCCGGAAGGGGAGAAGCCCCTTGACTTGCCGGCGCCGAAGGCCTATATTATCAGCGAAAGGCTCATTGATATCGCTTCATTCTCCATGGGGGCGTCACGGTTTCGACGGGGATATGTGAAGCTGCATAAGCGTATCGAGGTTCCTACAGGCCTCGTTAAACAGGTAGGAAAACATAATCGCAGACAACTACGATTACGCCTTAGCCGCTTAGTCGGCTAACGTCCCCCCGGTTTCGCCTGCCGGGCCGGTTTGGGGGCGTCAAAAAGGCAGGATAACCGCTCTTCCAAGCCTGGGGGAAGAGGGGCGAAAAACTCAACAGGATAGCGACTGAGGGATTCCGCTTCCGGGAGCCCTTGGGAGCGAAACCAAAACGGAAGATACGTACGTAGAAAGTGCAGTGGAAGATTTCCGGACGCGGGTTCGACTCCCGCCGCCTCCACCAGAAGCTAATTCAGAGTAGTCCAGGGAAGTACAGAAACCCGCTAAAAATAGCGGGTTTTTTATTCAGCCGCATAAAACTCCAGACTCCAGTCTGGAGATGGAGCGGCTACC
>CAYOGU010000192.1:0-7098 GCA_964403345.1 uncultured Syntrophus sp.
TGAAGTGCTTCTCGATGGAGCGCTGCAGGGCAAGGTAGACCCCGCTGCAGAGTTGCTCGTGCTTGATGTGCGTCGGTTCGGCCCGGGGATCGCCGTCCAGGTGCTGGGGCTGCCCCATCCCCATCACGGCCAGTCCCGCATCCATGTATTCGTCCACGAGGATCTTACCCATCTCTTCGAGGGACTTCCCCTCCACGCGGGCCCGCTCGATGTACTTGTGCATCATGTAGCCGTGGGCCGCCCCGGGACCATGGGCCGACCCGAAGGTCATGACGGATGCGGCGACCGCCGCAGGCAGATTGGGCCGGCCACCGATCACGGCGATGGCTGAAGCTGCAGACGGGGACATGGAATGTTCCAGGAACTCTCCAGTCTCGTAGCGGAGCATGTCCGCTTCAGCCTCCGAGGGAATACGGTTTTGGAAGAGGATGAAGAGCATGTCATAGAAGGTGTATCCCGCCTCCGCCAGATCGCTTACATTGTAGCCCCTCACGACCGTTTTCTCCTCGGTCTTGTAGGAGATGGCGGTCTTCCTCTTAAACAACGGTTGTCTGTCCATTGAACTTTCCTCCCAATATAATGATCCCTTGTTTTCCTCTCCAGGCTCCGCCCGACATCACGCCTTACGCATCCATCCGGATGTCCCGACAGAGGACTTTGTTGCTTCGGTCATTCCATTTCTTCTCTTCTGCAAATCTTTTGATTGTCAGTATATTAATCTCGATCCATAAGTCAAACTAATATTTTTTATATCTTGGATAACTAAAGTTTATAATAAAAGCACAGAAGTATCGTCAATCAATCGAAGTAGGTCAATCGATCACGACCCTCCTCACCGGTCCCGTCGAAGGTCGAAGGGGGATTCGCCTCCCTCGGCCGAGGTATAGATTCAGCCACCCCCGACCGAAGGAATCGCGGAACAGATGTTCGGACTACCCGAACAGGAGTTTGGGAAGCCACATCACGATCTGGGGGAACAGATAGAGGAGCATAACCGCAAGCGCCTGGAGAAACATGAACGGCATCATTCCCTTATAGATGTCCTTCAGCTCCCAATCCGGCATGATCGCCTTGAGATAGTAGGCCGACAGGGCAACCGGAGGGGAGATCCAGCAACTCTGCAGCGTCACGGCCAAGACGATGCCGAACCAGATCATGTTGGTGTTCAGTCCATTGAGGATGGGCAGAAAGATCGGGACGATGACGACCACGATCGGAACCCACTCCAGGGGCCAACCCAGGATGAAACAGACGATCAGGATCCCGATCACAAAGACCCAGGGCGGCAGGTTGAAGGAGAGCAGCGTCTCGGCGATGAATTTCGGCGTCCCCATGGAAGAAAAGACCGCCCCCATAAAGGTGGAGGCCGCCAGCAGGATCATCACCATGCTCGTCGTTTCGGCGGTCCGGAAGGCCGATTCCTTGACGAGTTTGAAGGTGAGCCGTCCGTTGGCCGCCGTCACCGCGACCGCCCCCAGGCAGCCTAGCGCAGCCCCTTCCGTGGGCGTGGCCATGCCCGTAACGATGGTCCCCAGCGTGACCAGAATCAACGTGGCTACCGGGATGATCCCGAGAAAAAACTCGCGCACCATATAGCTTTTCGACACGTTGAGATCCTCTTCAGACAAAGACGGGCCGAGTTTCGGATTCAGCATCACCCGGGTCATCGTGTAAGCAATGTAGAGAAACGCAAGCAGCATGCCGGGGAGAATCGCGGCCGCATACAACCGGGCGACGGAGACCTGAAACACGGGTCCCATGACCACCAGCATGACGCTGGGAGGGATCAGGATGCCCAGCGTCCCGCCGGCGCAGATCGTCCCGGCGGAAAGCCCGGTATCGTATCCCGACTTCCTCATGACCGGAGCGGCCATCAGCCCGATGATCGTAACCGATGCGCCGACGATCCCCGTGGCCGCCGCGAAGAGCGTCGCCGTAAAGATGGTCGCCATGTACATGGAACCCTTGAGGCGTCCGGAGATGAGCTGCACCGCATGGAAGAGACGCTCCATGAGACCGGCGCTTTCCAGGACGCAGCCCATGAACGTGAACAGGGCCACCGCGGCGAGAACGGTGTCCATCATGGTTCCGAAGAAAGAAAAGGTCATCAGATGAAACACTTTGGGCCCGAGACCGATATAACCGAATATCGCGCCGAGGGTGATCAATGTGAAGGAAATGGGAAAACCGACACAGATAAAGAAGAAGAGGCCGATCAGGAGAATCAGACCGTATATTTCCAAACTCATTTTTTCCTCCCGCTGCGGATAGTCTTCATGCCTATTTAAGAAGTCCCGGTGTCCCCCGGAGCAGAAGAAGGCGGCACACGGGTGACTGCAGGGTTTAGGTGACTTCGCGGGGGGCATCCTGCCTGCGGCGGTGATCCACTCCCGTCATGATGGTCTGAATGCATTTGATCAGTTCCGAAATTCCCTGGAGCAGGATCAACGCGCCGCTCAGGGGGATGACCAATTTGTACGGATAAGCCGGGGGTCTCCAGGTCGTCATCAGTTCTTCCTTCAAGTCCCAGGATTCAGAGAAAAAGTCCCAACTCAGCCAGATGAACAAAACCATCCCGGGGAGAAAGAGGAAGAGGTAGCAGATCGCGTCCACCCAGCATTGCGTGCGCATGGACCAGTTTCCGAAGAAAAAATCGGTGCGGATATGCTTTCCCAGATAGAGGGTCATGGCCCCGGCGATGAAAAAATGGGTTCCGTACATGATCGTGGCCATATCCACTGCCCAGAGCGTAGGCCGGTAGGCATAACGGATGAACACCTCCCAGACCAGCACCGCCGCCATCGGGAGGATCAGCCAGGATATGGCCTTCCCCGACCAGAGGCTGATCTGGTCAATCACTCTCGTTATCAGATCGATTCTGTTCATATCAGAACGCTCCAATCATTCGGGACGGCTCATCCGGCGCCGTCCTTTTGGGGTTGAATCCGCTCGCGAGCGCATTACTCGCGGCAAGCCGCGGGTAAGCGAGCGAAGGTTCTCCGCAGCTTGCTGCGGAGGGTATCCAGTGACCGCTTGCCGAAACTCCGATGGGCATGACCATCTTTAACACGATCCGCCCGTCCGGCCGATCCATCCCGCGGATCAGGAGGATCGGCCGGACAAGGTCATGATCGGCCCGTTATCCGATGCCCGTCGGCTCAGTCGGGGATCTATTTCACCTCTGCAGCCCCGGAGATCAGCTGCATCAGCTTGTTCGTCTCTCTGGTGTAGGGAACCACCAGACGGGCATAAGCGCGCTGCGAATCGAGGACCTTTTTGAAGAAAGGATCCTTCGCCTCGAATTTGGCGAGCACTCTCTTCGAGGATTTGATGAAGGCCTCTGAGTAACCGGCGGGCGCGTCGAAGAGTTTGACGCCTTTTTCCTTGATCAGGATGTTGAGGGCCTTGGCGTTTTCCTCCACAAAATACATCATGCCCTCGAGAATCGACTGAGTGCATGCAGTGGCGACAATCGCCTGGAGGTCCGGGGTCAGGTCTCGCCATGCCTTGCCATTGATCATGATATCCATGATGCCGATCGCCTGGTGGAGGCCCTGGAGGGAGTAGTTCTTGGCAACGTCGTAGAGCCCCAGCTTCAGGTCGCTGGCCGTGTTGATCCACTCGCCACCGTCAATCACGCCCCTCTCCAGGGCAGGGATGAGCTCCTGGCCAGCCACATTCACCGGGATGCCGCCCATGTCCTTCAAGACGTCCGACGACAAGCCGGAGGACATTCGATACCGCATTTTCAGGTAATCGTTGAGCGTCTTGGGCGCCTTCTTGGCCCACCCGAAGGCCTCTGGACCGTCCGGTGCGATCAGGAAGGGCATGACGTCGGTCTTGAGAATCTTCTGGTAATATTCCACATAGAGCTCCCGTCCCCCCCCATTCATGTACCAAGAAAGGTGGTTCATCAGGTCCAGACCGCTGCCGGCGCCTCCGAGCGGGGAGCTGAAGAGACTCCCGGTCGGGTTTTTCCCCATCGAGTAATGGGTCCACCACTGCCCGCATTCTACGATCCCCTTGTTGACGCCGTCCAGGATTTCAAAAGGGTTCACAATGGCGCCGCTGGCGAGGACCTCGATCTTCAGCCTTCCTCCCGACATCTTGTCGATGTTGGCCGACAATTTGTTCAGCAAATCAATCTGGGGGGCCCCTGCGGGGTTTGCACTCTGGAGCTTCCATTTAACCGGACCTGAAGGCGCGAAAGCGGCCTGCGACAGGTCCGCCAAACCAAATCCCACCAACAAGACGGTTACCGCCACGAGAATCATGAACTTTTTCATAACCCCTCCTCCCTCTGTTAGCGTTCACCCGCTTCATTACAGGGTGTCTTACTCCAGACCATACCGTTCCCTTTCCGCTTTCAGCACCTCCTCCTCATCCCTCCCGGGAATGACCGGGACATGTCCATCTTCACGTCTCCGGCCACGCCGCAGCCCCCTGCGACGTCGCCGGCGGCATGAATCCCAATCCGATCTTTCGTCAGCGACCGCGCCAAACCATCCGGACATTCCCCTATGACCAGTAGGCGAAGGCGTCTCTGAACAACTGTTCCAAGTCCTCATTCCCGACCGGCCGGGGGGAATTGTCCAGAAGGCGTTTTTGTGGCAGGGCCTTGGCGGTCAGCGCCGGGATGTCCTCCCGGCCAAAACCGACTCCCGACAGACCGTTGGGGATGCCGGTCCTCTTCATCATTTCCGCCAATCGATTGGCCAGCACGGCACCCGCATCGCTCGGCTTCACCCCCTGCGTATCGACCCCGAGCGCCCCGGCCGCCCGCAAATGACGTTCCGGACAGGTCGGCCCGGTAAACCGGAAGGCAGCAGGGGCAGTGACGATGACGGCCACGCCATGGGGCACGAGCGGGTGATTCACTGGATATCCCGGGGCAAAATAATTCTTCGCCAAGCCTGAAACCGCATAGGACATCCCATGGGGAATATGGCAGCCGGCATTGTTGAATCCGATTCCCGCAAGCATTCCCGCAAACATAAGGGGATCCCGAACCGAGAGGTCGGAGGGATTCAAGACCGCCGCTTCCAGGAATTTCCCGGCGATCCGAATCGCCTCCAGGCAGGAAAAGTCACTGTAGGGATTGGCCCCCTGGCTGGTCGGACGAAGATCGGGTCTGGCCGGTTTCGGCCTTTTCGTATAGGGACGCGCCGTGTAACTTTCGATGGCGTGGGTCAACACGTCAAAGCCGTTCGCGGCAACGATAAAGGATGGAAGGGTATGAAGCACCGTGGGATCAAGAATGCCCAGGTTGGGCTTGAGGCGTTTCGACACGACTCCCGACTTTGCTCCGATGTCGGGAAAGTCGCATATGGCATGGCCGGTACATTCGCTGGCCGTCCCAAAGGTCGTCGGACAGGCAATGTGCGGTTTCAGCGGGCCCGGAACAGCCTTGGCGGCCCCGACCGGGGCATTGACGTAGGCCATCATGTCGTCCGGGTAAGTCGAATAAAGATTCGCAGCCTTGCAGGTGTCTATCACGGACCCGCCGCCGACCGAGACGAAACCGTCAAACCGACCCTCGCCGGCGAATCGGGCGCCAGCCTGAAACGAACGGTCCGTGGGCTCGACGGCCACCTCGTCGTAGACGACCACATCGATACCCGCGCGTCGCAGCGAGGACGTCACTGTCTCCAGCGGTTTCAGTTTGGCCACCCATCGGTCGGTGAATACAGCCACGCGGGAGATCCCCATCCCCCGTGCGTCATCCCCGATCTCCGTCAACACGCCGGGGCCGAATTTCACCGTCGCCCCTTCCACTGCAAAGGCGGTATCGCCGGATTCCGTCATCGAAAAGTATGGATCAATCGACATGATTCGCTCCTTCCAAGACCAAAAGGCATAGATCTGAATGATGGTTATGAACGGTATGATGGAAAGAGGTATAAACGGCCGGCAATGACCCGTCAAATACTTTGTATCGATGGATTTATAGAAAAAATCTATATTCCTGTTTTGCCCTTTGATGACCTTTTGGTCCTTTTTTCCTCTGCGCCCGCGATCTCGTTTTCGATGAAGTCCCTATCCACCCTCTGCATCATCAGCGAAAACATCTTCACAATTTTGGAATTCTTTCGCTCCTGGAGATAGATCAGATCGTAGTTCACTGACAGGCCTTCGATGATGTCTATTTTTCGGAAGTGTCGTTGCCGAACCTCTTCCTCGATGTCGTAGAGGCAAAAAAAAGCCCCCCCGAGGCCGAAAGTCACCATGTGCTTGATGGCCGGCGGATTCTCGCACTCGGCATAGATCCTCATGGGGATATTCCGCTTGCGGAATTCGCCGATGATGTATTCCCGGGTGGCCGATCCTTTTTCCGGAAGGATGATCGGACTGTTCGCAAGATCCTTCAGGTGCAGGTGCTCGGAAAGCTGCATATCCTTTGTGATGAAGTAGAGACGCTTCTCGGTGATCCATTTCGAAACGATGGTATCCGGATAGGGCAACCTTCCAATCACACCCACGTGATACTCGGAATCCATGACCATCTGAAGAATCTCCGTGGATAGCCCCGTGTATATTTCCACCGTCATGTTGGGATGGCTCTGCTTGAGGATCTTCAGAAGATTGGGGAGAATGTAGTGGGCGATATAGGGGGTCGAACCGATGCGGATGATGTTTTCACTGAAATCGGCCATCATCTTTTTGAGGTTTTGCACCAGTCCGAATATCTGTTTGGCGTGGGAATAGACGATCTGTCCCTCTTCGGTCAGCTGAAAAAACTTATGCCTCCTCCGGATGAGCTGCACGTCGTAGGCCTGTTCCAGGCTCTTCACCTGCATGCTGATCGTCGGCTGGGAGACGTGAAGTTCGTGAGAGGCGATGGAGAAACTCCGGTTCTTGGCAACGCTGTAAAAGGCCCTCAGATGATTCAGATTCATGGGAACCCCCTGTCGTTTTTTTAACGGCTCAGGCCGATGGCGACGACCCCCGCCGCGATCAGGACGGCGCCGACCACTTTCTGACGGCCGTGCCGCTCCCCCAGCCAGACGATGCCGAAGTAAGCCGAAAGAACGATGCTCACTTCGCGGACCGCCGCGACATAGCTGACTTTGCTGAGCCGGAGTGCGAAGAGGATCATGA
>CAYOGU010000193.1:0-7084 GCA_964403345.1 uncultured Syntrophus sp.
GGTGATGGAGGGCAAGGCCATCCTCTTCAAGAACTTCGCCGGTGTCGACGCTTTTCCGATCTGCCTGGACACCCGCAACCCGGCGGAGATCGTTCAGGCCGTGAAATGGCTCTCGCCGGGCTTCGGCGGGATCAGTCTGGACGACATTTCCGCCCCCCGCTGTTTCGAGATCAACAGCCGGCTGCGGCGGGAACTGGAGATCCCCGTCTTCCACAACGACCAGCACGGCGCCGCTGTGGTGATCCTGGCTGGACTGATCAATGCCCTGAAGGTGGTGGGCAAGCGACTGGAGGATGTCCGGATCGTGGTCTGCGGTCTGGGCGCCGCCGGGATCGGGGCGATCCGCCTGCTTCATGCCTGTGGCGTCAGACAGATCATCGGCTGCGACCGAGCCGGGATCCTCTACAAGGGACGAAAGGAAAACATGAATCCCTTCAAGGAGAGAACCGCCGCCCAGACCAACCCGGAAGGCCTGCGGGGGACGGTGGCTGATGCCCTCAGGGGGGCGGACGTCTTCATCGGCGTCTCCGAGGCCCATGCTGTCCGGCCCGAGGCCATCCGTCAGATGGCGTCCGATGCGATCGTCTTCGCCCTGGCGAATCCCATTCCGGAGGTCATGCCGGAGGAGGTGGAGGGCTTCGCCCGGGTCATCGCGACGGGGCGTCCCGACTATGACAATCAGATCATCGATATCCTCTGCTTTCCGGGGATCTTCAGGGGGGTCTTCAACTGCCGAGCCCGGGAGATCAACCGGGAGATGCTGATCGCGGCGGCCCATGCGATCGCCGACTGCGTGGCCCCCGAGGCCTTGATGGAGAGCCACATCGTCCCGGGCGTCTTTAAGGCGAAGGTCACCGAGAGGGTTGCCGAGGCGTTGACAGATGCGGCGCTTCGGACGGGCGTCGGGACGCTGGCCCACCGATACGCCTCCTTCGGAGGCTGACCCGCGGAGTTCATCGTAACCTTTTTGAGGCATCCATGATGGAGACTGATCACCGTCCCTGGGGGACCTACACGGTCCTGGCCGACGAGGCGGATCACAAGGTCAAGCGGATTTGCGTCTATCCCGGGCAGCGGCTTAGCCTGCAGCGCCACCGCCGCCGGGCCGAGCACTGGTACGTCCTGTCGGGAGAGGTGGTCGTCACCCTGGAGGGTCGGGAGATCCCCCTTGGGGCCGGAGGGGCCGTGGAGATCCCCCGCGGCGCCGCCCACCGCATTCTGAATATGGGCCGGACCGAGGCGCGTTTCATCGAGGTCCAGACGGGCGAGTACTTCGGGGAAGACGATATCGAGAGGCTCTCCGACGACTACGGACGGGCCTGAGTGCATTCGCCGATGAGCCGGATGCCGTTGTCTCGGAAGATGGCGTGACAGGCCTCTTTGGAAATGCCCAGTCCCGTGAGGGTATCGATCTCCTCCTCCCGGGGGAAGAGGATGTTCGGGAAGTCCGAACCGTAGAGGATCCGGTCCTTATAGCGCTCCAGGAATCCGGCGCCGAGGTTGAAGGAGTTGCCCAGCCGCGGGAGGAAGGCAAAGGCCGTATCCAGGCAGAGGCGGGGATGGGCGGCCAGGAACTCCCCGAAGACTCCGTACTCGAGGGCCCCCATATGGGCCACGATTGCAGGGAGCTCTGGATAGCGGGCCAGGAGCCGGCCGAATGGTCCGGCGCCCACGAACTCGTTTCCCACCGGTCCCGTGCCGGCATGGAAGAGGAGGCGTTTTCCCCTGGCCATGATCCGCTCGCAGAGGGGGAAGAGCCGCTCGTCGTCGGGCGGAAAACGCTGGACGAGGAGTTGGAGTTTGAAGCCGAGGATCCGGGGATGTCCCATCAGGTCGTCGGCCATGGCCAAGCCGTCGGCGTCCCCGGGATGGAAGGCGGCGAAGCAGTAGATGTCCGGATCGTCGTCCAGACGCGCCAGGTTCCAGTCGTTGAGTCCCCGGGCGATTCCCGGGCAGTGGGCGTAGTTGGAATAGACCACCGGGCCTACGCCGCGTTCCCGCAGGTAGTCTAAGCTCTGACGCCAGTAAAGCGGATGGAGAACCGCCCAGCCGTAGTCCGTGATGAACCGCTGCCAGATTGCCTCGAAGAGTCGGTCCGGAAAAAGGTGGACGTGGAAATCCACCAGGGGCTGCGGCAGGGTCCCGGCCACCGGAGGGATCAGATCTCGGCCTTGCCAGCCTTCTTCGCCCGCTTGGCTTCCTTCTTCTCCTTCAGTGTTTTGGAAGGCTTCTTCTTGGATTCCTTCTTGACGTCTTTGTCCTTGCCCATGTGCTCCCCTCCTTCGTCGTGGATGCGTATTTCGAATTTTCATACCCGAGAATCCCGGTTTTGGCAATCAAAATCTTCTTCTGCCGCTCCCGGCCGGCGGCTGTCTTCTCGACGAAGAGCGCCTTGCCGCTGAAGGGGTCCCTCCCGGTGTAGTACATCAGCGTGGAGATCGTGGAGGGGGCCGCCGTGAAAAGCTGGACCTGTTCGGGATGGAGGTTGAGTTCATGGTTCGCGAAGCGCCTGAGCGCCTCCATATCGCGCTCGGTGCAGCCGGGGTGGGCCGCGATGAAGTAGTAGGTGAGGAACTGCCCCTTTCTTGCCCTGGCCGTGATGCGGAAGAACGCGTCGCGGAAGGTCAGGAGGGACTTCGGCCCGGGCTTTCCCATGCAGGCCAGGACGCCCTTCTCGGAGTGTTCCGGGGCGACCTTCATCTGGCCGGAGGTGTGGTGGCGGACCACCTCATCGAGATAGGCGAGGCCCCGTTGGCGGTCCGCCAGGACCAGGTCGTAACGGATTCCCGAGGCGACCGTCGCCTGTCTGACGCCGGGGACCCGCCGGAGCTTCCCCAGAAGGGCGATCTGGCGGCCGTGGTCGGGGCGGAGCGACGGGCAGACCTTCGGATAGAGGCAGCGCCTGTCGGCACAGGCTCCCTTCCGGAGCTTCTTCTGGCACTCGAATCCGTACATGTTCGCCGTGGGGCCCCCCACATCCAGGATGTGTCCCTTGAAGTCCGGGAGTGCGGCGATCCTTTTGGCCTCGCGGAGGATTGAGTCCTCGCTCCGGGAACTGACCGTCCGCCCCTCGTGGACGGCGATCGCGCAGAAGTGGCACTCCCCATAGCATCCCCGGTGGGTGGGGATCGCAAAGCGGATCGTCTCCAGGGCCCGGACCTTCCCCGCCCTGCAGTATTCCGGATGCAGATCCCTCTCGAAGTCCATTCCGTACACCTCGTCCATCTCTTCCTGGGTCAACGGTAAGGCCGGGGGGGCGTGGATGAGCCAGCGGTCGTCCTGGCGCTGGCTGAGTCCGCGGGCTGTCGGGGCATCCTGGTTCCGGTAGAAGATGAGGAACATCTCGCTAAAGGCGGCCGGGTCGGCAGCGACCTCTGCGTAGGAGGGCAGCACCAGCGTCCCCGGTTTCGGTTCCCGGGCGAGGCCGCAGAGTCCCCTGACCTCCGAGAGCGGGAGTCCCTGCCGGAGTCGATCGGCGATCTCCAGGACGGCCCTTTCCCCCATGCCGTAGACGAGCCAGTCGGCCTTGGCGTCGATCAGGATGGAACGGCGGACGCGGTTTGACCAAAGGTCATAATGGGCGATCCTTCTCAGGCTCGCCTCGATCCCCCCCAGGACGATCGGTCGGGTATCCTTGAAGTGGCGCCGGATCAGATTGGCGTAAGCGATGACGGCCCGGTCGGGCCGGCGGTTGTTGATCCCCCCCGCCGTGAAGTCGTCCTCCCGGCGCCTTTTGCCCGAGGCGGTTCGGTTGGCGATGAGCGAGTCGATGCACCCCCCCGTGACGCCCCAGAAGAGGGCCGGTTCCCCCAGGCGGGTGATATCCCGGCCGGTGGCGACGTCGGGCTGGGCGATGATCCCCACACGATATCCGGCCTTGAGGAGCCATTGCCCGATGACGGAAACCCCCACGAAGGGGCTGTCGATATAGCTGTCTCCCGTGATCAGGATCACGTCGAGCCGGTCCCAGGCGAGGCGGCGCAGTTCTTCGGGCGTTGTGGGCAGAAACATGGGATGGGTCGGTCCCTTCAGGGAATTCCCTCAGAGGAGTTCTTTTCCGGTCGTGCCGGTCCGGTTCTTTCCCATGGTTCCCCCATCGCTACAGGAGGATCTCCATTCCCTGGTGCAGGGCGAAGGAAACCATGCGGCCCGTTGCGATCCGCCGGCAGTCCTCCAGCATCGCCTCTAGGTCCCGGTCCGTCCGTTCCTGATTGTGGTGGAAGAGCCCCAACTGCGCGACTCCCGCATCGATGGCCAGTTGCAGGGCGTCCGTATAGCGGGAATGGCCCCATCGCCGGGTCAGCCGGTACTCGTCGGCCAGGTACTCGGCATCGTGTACCAAGAGGTCCGCCCCTCTGGCGAAGTCGCGGTAATCCTCGTACGTCGCACTGCCGGGATGCCGGTAGGTCAGTTCGTTGTCGGTAAGGAAAACGAAGGATTTCCCGTCCTCCTCGAAGCGGTATCCCATTCCCTGGTTGGGATGGCTGATCGGGATGGACCGGATTTTCAGGCCTCCGATCTCGAAGGGATCCGGGCAGGACTCCAGAAAACGGATGTCGGCGGTGATTTCTTCGAAACTGACCGGGAAATTGGGGGGCGCCATGATGGCGGCAATCATCTTCTTGATCGAGGATTGGGCCAGGGGACATCCGAAGAGCCGAATTTGCGCTTCGGGCTGATAGATGGGCTTGAAGAACGGAAAACCCATGAGATGATCCCAATGGGCATGCGTGAAGATCAGCGTGCAGTCGCGACGATCCTCGGCCAGAAGCCGATTTCCCAGTTTCCGGATGCCGGAGCCGGCATCGACGATCACGACCTCGTCGTCCTTCGTGCGGATCTCAATGCACGGGGTGTCCCCGCCGTAGCGCAGATATTCCTCGCCCGATACCGGTATGGAGCCTCTAGCGCCCCAACAGCGGATCAACATGCCTTCCCCCCGTTTTCCAGACGGCGTCTCCTTTACGCCAGACGGAAATCCTTCTCTCTGAAGATGCGGATGCAGGCGTCGACCACGGCGGGGTCGTAGAGGACCCCGCGCTGCGCCTGAATCTCCTCCAATCCCTTCTCCAGACCCGGCATCGGCCGATAGGCCCGGTCGGAGGCCATCGCTTCCACCACGTCCGCCACGGCCAGCACCCGGGCCTCCATCAGGATCCGGTCCCCTGAAAGGCCCAGCGGATAGCCCGATCCGTCCATCCTTTCATGATGCTGCCACACCATCCGTCCGACCGGCCAGGCAAAATCGGCTTCCTTGAGGATATCGTAACCCGCCTGGGGATGGTTCTTGATCAGGTTGAACTGCTCCTCCGAAAGCCGGGCGGGTTTCCCCAGGACATCGGCGGGGATGGTGATCTTCCCGATGTCGTGGATCACGGCCGCCATCCGGATTCCCTCGATTGTTGCTTCGGGAAGGCCCATTTCCGTGGCGATGGCCCTGGCCAGGTCCGCGACCCGCCTTTGATGGCCCGTTGAATGGGGATCCTTGGTCTCCACGGCGCGAGCCTGGGCATCGAGCGTGGCCCGCAGCGTACGTCTCAGGCTTTCGTTCGTCCGGTTGAGGTGTTCTTCCTGATCCCGGTGATTGTCGATGACCCTCTGGAGTTCCGCCGTTCGCTGCCGGACGGACAGTCTCAGGCGGGCCCCCTGGCCTGCCAGGAGGCTGATCAGCGCGGTCAGCAGAAGGACCAGGGCGGCCGTGACGGCGCGGAATTGGAGCAGGGGCTCGGCAACGGCGGCCTTCCATCCCAGATGGGGGACGGCGGCCAGTTTCCACGTTCCGTCGGGCAGTTCGATCTTTTTGAGGACGGGGGCTCCTTTCAGGGCGGTCTTGTTTCCGAGGAGAACATGATCGGAGCGATCCTGAAGGACTACCTCCAGATCGGCAGGGGCCGGTTCGAGTCCCGCCTCGACCAGGATGGGAGTCAGTTCCAGCACCATCGAGGTCACGCCCCATACGAGGTCCCCGCGGAGGGAGACCTGAAGGATCGTCAATCCCGTTGTCTTGGGAGGAAGCGGATGAGGACCGATGAGGACGGGTTTTCGCAGCCGGCTGGCGCGCTGCAGTTCGTTCTTGAACTGCTGTCGCCGATCGCGGGCCGGGTCGCTGCCGGGGGCGGTTTCGGTGGCCGGGTAGACCATCGGGGGCATCCCCTCGGGGGCCACGCTGACGCTGCGGATGCCGGGGGCGCCCAACTGAAGGGCGGCGGCCAGGGTGGTAAAATCGGCCGGCCGGATGGCCTCCTGAATGGCGATTCGCTCGTCCACAAAGGACTTGAGTCCCTTGAGGAGGGCGACGCGATGCTGGATCGCCGCGCCGAGGGCATGGCCGCGAACCGTGAGGTCTCGGGAGATCCGGTCGCGTTCCTGGGACAGCAGACGGTCCTGGTAGCGCAGGGAAGCCCACCACCAGGCTGGCAGCAGAACGGCCAGGAGGAGTGCGGCGGCCAGCAGCGACCGCATGCGGGGTTTGTCCTGAAAGGGTGTCTGGATCATGGGCCTCAACCGGACGGCGTCGGGGTTCTGCGGATTCCCCGGCAACGTCTGTCGCCGATCACAAACCGGTCCCGCCTCTTGCCGGGACCGTTGGACGGCTTTCCCCCCGGGAGAATGGCCATCGGGGGCCCTCCATAATTCACGACGCCTCGAATATGGAGGGTAAAATAGCCGGTCGATCCGGTCCTGTCAAGCAATTAATCGGCTTTGCCGCTTCGATCGCCCTGTGAATATCCGGTCTTACGCGTCCTGACGGGATGCCCTCGGGCGATGGCGCGGCCGTGGTGTCCCCGGGTGCGGCGGAACCGCCCGAGCGCTCTCCCGAAGAGGGATGCCATGAGAGGCCGGGATCGATCCGTTTTGGTGAGGTTGACTTTCCATGTTCCGATGGATAGCATAATGCCGTAAGCGATGCGGAGGGCCCCCGTTGAAACCGGGAGCTCCGCGAGGGAGTCAAGATAAAACGGGGAATGATGCTGGGGAAAGGAGTTTCGGGGATGACGACGATCAAGATCAAGGGGATGTCTTGTCAGCATTGCGTCATGGCCGTCACCAAGGCCCTGAGCGGCATCGAGGGCGTCCGGGATGT
>CAYOGU010000194.1:0-7084 GCA_964403345.1 uncultured Syntrophus sp.
GGAGGCGCTTGACGATGCGGCCCTGCAGGGCCGGATGCAGCCCGAGAAAGGCTTCGAGGGGAACGAGGCTCTCCTTCTTTCCCGGCGCCACGCCCCACCCGTCCAGGATGCGGGCGACCTCGGCGGCGAGATACCCGTCTTCCTCCGCCATGATCTCGGCGGTGCGGCAGAGGTTCTCGACGATCTTCGGGTTGTACGCCGCGGACAGCTCCGGAATGAGGCGGCTCCGGATCCGGTTGCGGAGGAACCGGGGGGAAGCGTTGGAGCTGTCGGTCATGCAGGCCAATCCCTCGCGGGCGAGGAAATCGAGGATCCCCCGCCTGGAGACGCGCAGGAGGGGGCGGATGATCATGGAATCGCGGACCAGCACGATGCCCTTGAGTCCTTCGGGGCCGCTCCCCCGGATCAGGTTGAGCAGGACGGTTTCCGCCTGATCGTCCCGGTGGTGGCCGGTGGCGATCCGCGCGGCCCCGCAGCGGCGGGCCGTCTCTTCCAGGAACCGGTAGCGGGCCTCCCGGCAGACCTCTTCCAGGGAACGCCCGGTCCCGGCCTTCAGCACGGGGACGTCGATCTTCCGGGTGATGCAGGGGATCTGCATTTCGTCCGAAAGGCGGCGCACGAAGGCCTCCTCCCGGTCGGCCTCCTCTCCCCTCAGGCCGTGGTTGAGATGGGCCGTTGTCAGCCTCAGCCCGTAGCGGGGGGACAGGATGACCAATGCCCGCAGGAGGGCCACGGAATCGGGGCCTCCCGAAACGGCCGCCAGGACATGGTCCCCGAATGCCAGCATCGAAAACGCTTCTATGGTCTCGGCAACGGTTTTGAGCATGGCTGTGCGAATCTAGCCGCTATGGGTCCGTCAATCCCGATGCGCCGCGACGGCGGGGCGGTCCTTCATCGCCCCCAGGAGATGACGGGCGATCTGGCGATAGATCCCGGCGCGGATTTCCGGCGCCAGGAAATATCCGGGATGCTTGGCGCTGAGTTCCTCGGTGAGCTCCCTGACCGCTTCGTCGATGGAGCCGGTCCTCAGGAGGACCGATTCGATCCGTTCCCGTTCCTCCCGGGCGATCCCGATGCTTCGATCGATATATTCCCCGGCTTCGGGACCCGTGACGTAGCCGTAGTGATCGGCGCAGAGGATCTCGGTCTGAAAGTCCCTCAATTTCTGCAGGCTCTGCTGGTACTGGGTGAAATTGGAGTTGCCGGTCGGCAGGATCGTCTCCGCGAAGGGGACCCCTCCCCCGTCCGAAGGGAAGAGCGCCTTCAGTTCCGGGACGTACGCGGAAACGGAACAGGACGAGTGGCCCGGCGTCTCGACGATCTGCACGGTGATGCCGCCCAGGTCCATCGCGTCCCCCTCCCTGACCGCATGGCCCGGCGGCTCCAGCCGCCAGTCGAGGTCGCGGCCCTCCAGGCACGAGGCCGCCCCCATCCGTTCCGCCACCAGGCGGCTGAAGGCGTTGATCGTTTCGATCGCCTTGGGCATCTGGAGGATCTCCCATCCCCGCGCCGACGCATACAGGCCGATGGCCGGATTCCTGCGCCTGAAGAGGGGCACCAGCCCCACGTGGTCGAAATGGGCATGGAGGATCAGCAACCGGTCGATCCTCCCCTCATCGATGCCGAATCGGCTGATCTGGTCCAGGACCGCCGGGGCCAGGTAGCTCATCCCGCCGCTGACGATCAGGGAATGCTCCCGGCCCTCCAGGAGGTAGATTCCCGATTCCTCCCGGCCGAGATACCAGAGGCGGTCGCATATGCGGCCGGCGTCGCGTCTCCTCATCTCAAGCCCCCTTATTTCCCGTAGACGACGATGTTGGCCCCTGCCTTGAGCCTCTTGATCAGGCTTTCGAACGCCGCCTTCTGCTTCTGGGTTTCAAGGAACGTAGTGACCTGCTGCTTGGTTTCGCCCTCCAGCTTCATCGTCTGGGCGCTCCGGCGTTCGACGACCTGGATGATGTGGAAGCCGAACTGCGTTTCCACGACGGGGCCGATCGCATCCTTCTGCTGGGAGAAGGCCGCATCCTCGAAGGACTTGACCATCTGGCCGCGGGAGAAGAAGCCCAAATCCCCTCCGTTTTGCTTGCTCGGGCAATCGGAGCTTTTCGCCGCCAGGGCCGCGAAATCGGCGCCGTTCACAAGCTGCTTCCGGAGGTCCTCTGCCTTGGCCTTCTTCTCCGCCTTGGACTTCTCGCCGGCGTCCTTTTCCAGGGCGACCAGGATATGGCGGGCGTGGATCGCCTCGGACTGCTTGAACTGCTCGATGTTCTTGTTGTAGAACTCGCTGACCTCCTGGTCGGTGACCTTGGCCTTGCCTCCCAGTTCAGCCATGACGAGCTTGCTGAGCGCGATGTTCATGCCGATGTCCTCGCGCATCTTTTTGGCATCCAGGTTGTTCTTCTTGAGAACGTCGTCCAGCGTCGTTCCCTTGGGCAACTGGGCCTTCATGGCCTCCATGACGTCATTGATCTCCTTGTCCGTGGCGGCCATCTTCTTCTTCTCGATTTCTCCTTTCAAAAGGGCCTGGGCGATGAATTCGTCGATCATCGCCTTGCGAAGCTCTCCCTTGGCCGCTTCCTGGGATTCCTTGGGGATCTGGTCCTTGAGGGCCTTGAGTTTCTCGTTGATGTCCTTTTCAAGCTGGACTTTCGAAAGCTTGACCCCGTCGACCTCCACGGCGGTCCCGGAACCGTCGTCGGCCTTCTGCGTGGCCGTGGCCGACGGCCCGGCCTGGGCGGCCGGTGCGGGCGGCTGGTCGAGCACGGCGGCCGGTGCCATGACGGGCTTCGCCTCTCCGGCGGCCTTCTCGTCCTTGGAACCGCATCCCAGGATCACGCTGCACGACAGCGAAAAAACAACGATGAAAACAAAGAACCCATATCTTTTAAACACCACACACCTCCGATGGGGATAATCGTTTACCCGGCCCCGCGCGACGATTCGAAGACGGCGAAACGGCGGGGCGGCCGGACTGACTATATGCAAATGGATCCGCGGCGTCAAGAAACAATGGGCCGGAGCCGCGGCTTGCCCAGAATCCGTCCGGCACGGGAAAACCCGGCCGCTAACCGGTCCAGGCTCCGCTGCGCGAAAGGGAGCGCAACAATTCCAGGGCCTCGAACGGATCAACGGCCTCCGGCGCGGCCCCCCGGCCTTTCCATCCCGGGATCGGAACGCCCATCCATTCCAGGAGGACCGAAAGCCCCTCGGCCATGGGAACCGGCGGAAAAGCCGTGCGCGAGAGATGGCGGATCAGCCGGAGGGTCTTCAGCCCGTCGAACCAGACGTGAAACTGGCGCCGAAGCTGGACGGCGTCGCGGCCGTTCTTCCGGATCGACCGCCATGCCTCGCCGAAGCCGCCCCGCCGCAGGTATTCTTCCAGGCCGGGATGGATGCCTCCCGCGGGGGCCAAGATGTCGTCGGCGTCCCTCATGGGATCGGCTTCCACGGCGGCAAGCCACTCCCGGAGGATCCTGAAGCTTTGGGGGTGGTAGAGGCACTCGTCCTCATGGCCCGCCATGAATTGGAGCATCCGCTGCCCGGTGCCGAAGGGCACCCGGTGGGACGGCCGCGCCGAGGGAAAGACGGTGGTCTCGGGGATGGAGCCGATCTTTCCGAGCTTGGCCAGCTTGTCCAGGAAATGGAAGTCCTCGGCGGCCTGGCGCCGGTTCATCCCGCGGACGGCCGCATACCCTTGGGCCGTGCAGCACATCGTCGATCCGATCGCCGGATGGGCATAGGGGGACCCCGCATAGGCCAGCCCCAGGACATAGGCCCTGAGAAAGATCTCGTAGCGGCAGATCGCCTCCCTGAGGCCCGGATCGGACGGGACCTGATGGGCATAGGCCACCGCAGCCGCCGGGTGCCTGTATCTCCGGAAGTGCGCGGCCACGGCCGAAAGGTAATTCTCCTGCACCAGGGTGTCCGCGTCCAGGCAGCAGATCACCCCCTCTCCCCTTCCCCCGGCCTCCATGATGCCCAGGGCCGCATCCATCCCGATCTTCCGGGCCGTCCCCACCCCGCCCTCATGGTCCGGGATCTCGCAGCCGGGCGACGATGCGTCGATGCATCCCAGGCGGAGCGTGCTTTCGGCGATCCGCTCCAGGTCGTCCCCGTCGCCGCCGCGGAGCAGGTCCCGGTCGCCGCCCTGCTCACGAAAGATGAGCGACCGCAGGCAGCGGAGCGTTTCCTGGTTGTCCTGGATCTGGGAAACCGGCGTGAGGGGCGGGCGGTGGTTGTTGACGACGCAGACGACCAGCGTCCGCCTGTGGTCCAGGGCGGGATTCCGGGCGAGGCCGGCCAGCGTCTTGAAAATGGACGTCCGCTCGGCCAGCGCCGGGATCACGACCGCCTGCTCCACCCCCTTCGGCGACGACGCGATCAGGGGGCGGACGGGCCTGGCGCCGTACCGCTCAAGGTATCTGTCGATCTCCCGGCGGGTCATGCTTCGGGCCGTTCGATCAGGGAAAGGGCCGCTTCAGGGTCGGCCCCTTCGATCCAGTGGATCCGGACGCCGTCCCTCTCCATGCGCCTGAACCAGGTCTCCTGGCGCTTGGCAAACTGTCCGATCTTGATGTTCAGGTTTTCGCGCATCTCCTCGAATCCCATCCGCTCCTGGAGATAAAGCCCGATGTACCGGTACTCCAGCCCGAAGGAGTCGATCCGCTCCCAGCTCAGGCCCGCGTCGTGGAGGCGTTCGACCTCCTCGACCATGCCGCTTTGCAGCCTCGCATCGAGGCGCCGGGCGATCCTCCTGCGGAGCTCCGCCCGCTCGCACCGGATGCCGACGATCAGGGGCCGCAGGGCCGGCCTCGGTTCGCCTTCGGGCCGCTCCGCCTCGAATTCAGCGATTTCGATGGCCCTGACGAGCCGCTTCCTGTCCTGAAGATCGGTCGAGTTGTGGAGCTTCGGCCGCAGGGCCAGAAGCCTCCGCCGGAGGGACGTAAGATCCATCCGCTCCAGCTCCGCCCTCAGCGCCTCGGATTCCGGAACAGCGGACATCCGGTACCCACGGATGACCGCGTCCAGATAAAGCCCGGTCCCGCCAGCCAGGATCGGGATCTTTCCGCTTGCCGCGATCTCCAGGAAACACCGGTCGAAGCGCTGCTGGTAGTCAAAGACGCTGAACTCCTCGCTGGGGTCCAGGATGTCGATCAGGTGATAGGGAACCGGCGCCCCCCCCTCCAGGTAATCGCCGATGTCCTTTCCCGTGCCCAAATCCATGCCGCGGTAGACCTGGCGGGAGTCGGCGGAGATGATCTCTCCCCCGATCCTCCGGGCCACGAAGATAGCCAGGGCCGTTTTCCCCGAGGCCGTGGGTCCGAGGATCACGAGGAGATTGTGCCTTTCCCTGAATCTGCCGATCGCGCCGCCTTCGGTCATGAATGCCCCGCTGCTCCGCCGATGGATGCCGGGTCGCCCGCCCCCGGGCAAGGCCCGCGTGAAAAAAAACCCCGGTCCCTTTCGAGGACCGGGGTATCCGCCGTTTGGCTTTTGATCCTATAACGGCTGTACGTTTACAGCGGCGGGACCCTTCTTGCCCTGTTCGATGTCGAAGCGGATCCTCTGTCCCTCATAGAGTGTCTTGAAGCCTTCGCCCTGAATGGCGCTGAAGTGTACAAAGACATCTCCCCCCTCATCGTTTTCGATGAATCCAAAGCCCTTCTTCTCATTAAACCACTTTACTTTACCTTCTGCCAAAGCCGTACACCCCCCTTTCCTCGATTTGTCGACGTCGGTTCAACATCCCCCAAGTATAAAAAAAACCACCTTTATCCAGAAACTTGGCCTGGATCAATGGTGGTTCGTTTATCTTGCAAGATATGAATAACCAACGCAATCCTAATTCCGCCGCTCTAAGTCATTCATCGGATTTCATGACATGCAACACCATGGCGGTTGATGATCCCTAGCATCGTTATTTTTAAAAATCAAGTATTTTTTATCAGATATTTAACTTTTTTGAGACGTTGTTCCGCATGAAGAAACCATGAACGGCGGCCGACAATTCCTTCTCCCTTCCCATGTAAAAATGGTCCGCATCCGGGATCACGTCCAGGGAGGAGGAAATCCTCCCGGCGATCCCCCGGATCTCCCCCGCAGGGCAGTAGGGGTCCTGGTCTCCGCATACGATCAGGCCGACCCGGCCGTTCAGGGATTCCATGTCGTGCGGGAAGAGGGCGATCGGCGGGGACACGAGCACGGCCGGCCGGCTCTGCGCCCGCGCAAGGACGCCCGCGGCGACCCAGGCCCCGAAGGAATAGCCCGCGAGGGTGAGCTCGCTCATCCCCTCCCCTTCCAGAAAGGCCAGCGCCTCCAGGAGGTCGTCCTGCTCGCCTTTCCCCTCGTCATAGGATCCGGAGCTCATCCCGACGCCCCGGAAGTTGAATCGCAGCGTCGAGAATCCCATGTCCTGGAGGGCCTCCGACAGGA
The DNA here is from genome assembly GCA_964403345.1 of uncultured Syntrophus sp. Classification (GTDB taxonomy): domain Bacteria; phylum Desulfobacterota; class Syntrophia; order Syntrophales; family UBA5619; genus JAKAFS01. Next base: position 6,433 of record CAYOGU010000194.1, read on the forward strand.
CCCGGACGACGGAGTTGTCCATGTCTCCCCCCATGAGGGGGTGGGGATGGGCGATCACGGCCCCCCGCGTCCCCTGGGACGGGGCATAGCGGCCTTCGAGGCGGATCGAACCCCGGCCGAACGAAACGGGTTTTTCCTTCATGTCTTTTCTCACCGATCCGGCTTTGCCGAACCGGCCCGCGCCGGGCCGCATCCTTTACGCTCCGGAACGGGCAGCGGGATCGAAGCGGTCATTTTGTGGCTGCAAGATACCAGTCGCGCAGGAACCGCACCAGCAGGCGGACCCCGACGCCGGACGCCCCCTTGGGGGCATAGGGCATGTCCTTCTTCAGCCAGGCCGGCCCGGCGATATCCAGGTGCACCCAGGGATAGCCGCCCGTAAACTTCGCCAGGAACGCGGCGGCCGTGATGGCTCCTCCGGCCCTGCCGCCCGAATTCTTGAAGTCCGCCGCGTCGCCCTTGATCTGCTCGTCGTACTCCTCCCAGAGCGGCAGCTCCCAGACCCTTTCGCCGGTTTGATCGGCGGCCTTGCGGACTTCCTGCTTCAGCTCCTCGTCGGTTCCCATCATCCCGATGACGTGGTCCCCCAGGGCCACGATACAGGCCCCCGTCAGGGTGGCCAGGTCGATGATGGCGGCGGGCTTGTAGCGGG
>CAYOGU010000195.1:0-7028 GCA_964403345.1 uncultured Syntrophus sp.
TGACGCGTTCGTAGACGGGGATGCCGTCCAGGTCCGTTCCTCCCTTGCCGGGCGTGACCCCGGCCACGACCTTGGTTCCCATCTTCACCGACTCGCGGGTGTGGAAGCTCCCCTCCGACCCGGTGATCCCCTGAACGACGATCCGCGAATCCTGATCCAGCAGTATGGCCATGGCGATGATCTCCTCTTATTCCAGCAGGGCGACGGCCTTCTGGGCCGCCTCGTACAGTCCGTCCGCCACCGTGAACCTCAGGCCCGATTCCCGGAGCATCCGGCGGCCCTCCTCCACGTTAGTGCCCTGCAGGCGAACGACCATCGGCAGCTTTGCCTCGATGTTCCCCGCCGCTTGGATCAGTCCGGCGGAGACGCGGTCGCACCGGAGGATCCCCCCGAAGATGTTGATCAGGATGCACCGGACGTTCGGGTCGGAGGTGATGATCCGGAAAGCCTTTTCGATCTGCTCCGGCGAGGCGCCGCCCCCCACGTCGAGGAAGTTCGCCGGTTCGCCTCCCGCCATCTTGATCAGATCCATCGTGGTCATCGCGAGGCCCGCTCCGTTGACCATGCAGCCCACGTTGCCGTCGAGCTTGACGTAGTTCACATTGGCGTTCTTGGCCGCGACCTCCAGGGGATCCTCCTCGTCGGGATCGCGCAGCTGTCGGATTTCCGGATGGCGGGACAGGCCATCGTCGTCGAAATTGATCTTCGTGTCGAGGGCGAGGAGCTTTCCTTCTTCGGTGATCGCCAGGGGATTGATCTCCAAAAGCGAGCAGTCCTTCTCCAGAAAGAGCCGGTAAAGGTTCCTGACGATCTCCCCGAAAGCCTTGCGCTGCCCGGCGTCGAGGCCGAGGCCGACGGCGAGCTTGCGGGCCTGGAAGGGACTGAAGCCCGCGACGGGGTGGACGGCGCAACGGGCGATCTTCTCGGGATAGGCGGCGGCGACCTGCTCGATGTCCATGCCGCCCGCCTCCGAGGCCATGACGACCACGCACTCCCGGCCCCGCGACCGGTCCACGACCAGGCTGAGGTAGAGCTCCTTGCGGATGGAGGAAGCCTCCTCGAGAAGGACCTTGCGGACCTTTTTGCCCTCAGGACCCGTCTGATGCGTCACGAGCTGCATCCCAAGGATCGCCCGGGCGGCCTTAAAAGCCTCCTCGGGCGACGCGGCAGGCTTCACACCGCCGCCCTTCCCACGCCCCCCGGCGTGGATCTGAGCCTTGACGACGATGCGTCCCGCTATCTGGGCCGCGATCGCACGCGCTTCGTCGGGGGTCGCGGCAACGGCGCCCCGGGGTACGGGGATGCCGTAGTTTCCAAGCAGTTCCTTGGCCTGGTATTCGTGGATCTTCATGCCTTGCCTCCCTGCACTCCGCACACCGCCGCGGACGGCGGGTGAGAGGGTGAATGCTCCCGGCATGGCTCAGGACGCAGCCGGGAAGATGAGGGGAATTCCATGCTGAACGGACGGATCGGTTTGCCGGGGGCGGATCGATTCAAGTGGCGAGTCCCTCGCTCAATTTCAATCCGAGGTCAAGGGCCTGCCGGTTCATCTCCAGGAAGTTTTTGGAGATCTGGGTCTCAAGGACCTTCATGATGGATTCGGGACGGACCAGTTTCGTCAGCCCGATGACGGCCCCGAGCATGCAGATGTTGAAGACGATCGGCCGGCCGATGGTCTCCATCACCCTCTCGTACATGGGCAACTCCACCTGGCGGGCGTCCACCTTCTTGCCGAGCTTGACGTAGCGGCTGTCGGTGACCAGAAGCCCGCCCGGACGGACGATGCCGAAGTAATTCGCGTAGGCCTGCTGCGTCAGGCACACCAGGACGTTGGGCTGGATGACCTTCGGAAAGAGGATCGGCGTATCGGCGATGATGACGTCGGAGCGGGTCGCGCCGCCCCGCGCCTCAGGTCCGTAGGACTGGGACTGAACAGCGATCAGATTTTCATGCAGCACGGCCGCCTCGGCGAGGATGATCGCCGCCGTGACCACCCCCTGCCCCCCGGAACCGGAAAACACCATCCTGCATCGTTCCATGGTCACATCCTCTTTTTCGCCTGGTCGATGATCTTCTGATACTCGTCACAGTACTCGGGCCTCTCCCGCTTCACGAAGATTCCCCGCTCGATCAGGGACGGGTCCTCTTGTTTGGCCTTGGAGCCGATCGGCGTGGTCCTCGTCTTGAGTTTCTCCATCATGTCGACCGCGCTGCCTTCCTTGTTCTTCCTTCCGAAGTAGGTCGGGCAGGGGGTCATGACTTCCACCACCGAAAAACCCCGGTGCCGGATCGCCTCTTCGAGGATGTCGGCCAGCTGCGGGGCGTGGTACGGCGTGGCACGGGCCACGAAGGTGGCGCCCGACGCCTTGGCCATCTCGACCACGTCGAAGTTGTTATCAATGTTCGTGTAGGGGGCGGTCGTGGCCATGGTGCCGTAACCCGACAGGGGCGAATACTGTCCGCCCGTCATCCCGTAGACCCGGTTGTTCATCACGATCGCGGTCATGTCGATGTTCCGCCGGCAGGCATGGATGAAGTGGTTCCCCCCGATCGACAGGGCGTCGCCGTCTCCCATCGGGACCAGGAGCTTCAGTTCGGGGCGGCACATTTTCACCCCGATGGCGAAGGCCAGGGCCCGGCCGTGAATCGTATGGAGGGTGTGGAAATCCAGGTAGCCGGCGATCCTGGACGAGCAGCCGATCCCCGAGACCATCACGATGTCGTTCTTCTTCAGCCCGAGATTCTCGACCGTACGCACGAGGGCGTTCAGGACGATCCCGTGGCCGCACCCCGGACACCAAATGTGCGGAAAGAACCTCTCCCGGATGTAGTCCTTGGTGGCCATGTCAGACTCCTTTGCCCTGAATCAGTCTCAGGATGTTCCGAATATCCGTCGGATTGATCAGCACCCCGTCCACCCGGTTGGCCAGGAAGACCCGATCCGGTCTCTCCACGGCGGTCTTGACGGATTGAAGCACCTGTCCCATGTTCATCTCTACCACCACCACGTAGCGGGCGTTTCTGGTCTGCTCCCGGACCAGCGCCGAGGGAAAGGGCCAGAGGGTCTGAAGCTCCAGAAGCCCCATCCGTTCGCCCCGCTGGCGGCGGTTCATCACCACGTGCAGCGCGGAGCGGGCCGCCGAACCGTAGGAGATCAGCAGGGTGTCCGCATCGTCCGTGTAGTGGGTCCGGTAGCGCGTGACATCGTCCACGTGGTTTTCGATCTTGTCGACCAGATGCCGCAGAAGGCCGTGGACGACCTGCGGGTTTTCCGACGGGAATCCCCACATGTCGTGGAAAAGCCCCGTAACGTTGTAGCGGTGCACCCCGCCGAAATCGGACATGGGCAGCCGTCCGTCCTCGCGGGGGAGGTAGGGATGGTAGTCGACCCCTTCCCGGACCGAAGTCTGGAGACGCTCCACCAGCGGGATCTTCCCGGCCTCCGGCACGACCAGGCGCTCGCGCATGTGGCCGACTACCTCGTCGAACAGGAGGATCACCGGCGTCCGGTAGGTCTCCGAGAAGTTGAAGGCGTCCACCGTGATGGCGAAGAGGTCCTGGTGATTCGAGGCGGTCAGGGCGATGATCGCGTGGTCCCCGTGGGTCCCCCACCGGGCCTGGTTCACGTCCCCCTGGCTGACCTTGGTCGGCAGGCCCGTCGAGGGGCCGCCGCGCTGGACGTCCACGATAACGCAGGGGATCTCGGCCATGATGGCGTATCCCAGCCCCTCCTGCATCAACGAGAACCCCGGTCCGCTGGTCGCCGTCATCACCTTGCGGCCCGTCAGGGACGCCCCGATGATCGCGCAGATCGAGGCGATCTCGTCCTCCATCTGGATGAACTTTCCGCCCCTTTGGGGGAGACGCGCCGACATCAACTCGGCGATCTCCGTCGAGGGGGTGATCGGGTACCCCGCGAAGAAGTCCAGCCCGGCATAGAGGGCCGCTTCCACGCAGGCCTCGTTACCCTGGACAAATTTCAATTGGCCGTCCATATTACTCCTGCTCCGTCTCCACCTCGATTGCCAGGTCGGGACACCTCAGCTCGCAGAGCTTGCAACAGATGCAATCCTGGGGCCTTGCCGCCACAACCTTGTCCTGGTCATCCAACTCCAGGACCTTCTTGGGGCAGAAATGCACGCAGATCCCGCATCCCTTGCACCAGTCCCGGTTGATCAGATGGGCCTTCAGCTTCGGTTTTGCCATATGCCTTCCTGTCCGGATCTCCAAAGGATTTCAGAAGCAAACCCGTAAACGTCCTGCGGGCGGAAACCCGCCGCCCCGTCTGGGCCATGGATTTTTGGATAATTCTTGTCCTGTACGGTTGGTGCGAATGTGAGGTCAGAATGCATACGATATCCGTATATTAGTTTGAAGTATAGGAGATGCGGGCTCCGATGTCAACCCCCTTTATGGGGCTGGATAAAGACAATCGGGTCTCAGGGACGACCATAAGGCAGGAGGGTCGCTGTTATGGGGGGAGGGGAGACGGACAGGGCGAAGATGATCGCCGCGGTCCCTCTCCTTTCGTGGGGATCAGGCATTCAGCTCTTCGATCAGTTCCGCTGCGCGCTCGGGATTGAACACACCGCAGATGCAGGGTTTGGCTAGCATTTCTCCCGCTTCCCGGGCGGTCAGGCGACCGGCCTTGACCTCCCCGGCCAGTTCACGGACGAGATTGTAGGAGACCAGGCCGTGTCCGCACATGGTGGCCACCCTCTGGATCTTTTCCTCGGGCAGGAGGTCCGTTCTCCCCCAGATGCCCAGGGACATGACGATCGTGTGGGGGGTCAGGCCCGCCTGGTGGCAGCATTCGTGGACATGCTCCATCAGGCCGCTTACCGTGACCGAAAGCCCCAGGTCCTCTTTTCTGAGGTCCTTGAGGACCTGGATTACCTGCTCCCGGGAACGGTAGACGGCGTGGACCAGTTCGTTTTCCACCAGGATCTGCCGGACCGCTTCGTCGCTCCCAAGGGAAAACCGACTCCCCCCTTTGGAGTCGCCGATATTGACGGGATCGTAACGTTTTAGAATTTCGAAGACCTTTTCCAGCTTCGGTTTGGATCCTTCCGAATTGAGGCCGCTGGACGGCATCGCGAAGATCACGTAATCCCTCTCCAGTGATTCCATCGACCCCTGACGGTGCAGCGTGTGTGTCATAAGCCGGCGACCTCCTAATCGATGTAGGGCTTTCCAAGACCCACGTTGATCTTGGCGTTGGGGCGAAAGAACAGTCCCGCCTTTCGGAGGATCCCTTCGCAGGGCCAAGTCCCGTCGGCAGCCGCCCGACAGGCCACGTCCATGCTGATGACGGTCTTAAGCCCTTCGGCCGTTTCCCGGATCAGGCTCAGGACGTCGATCAACTTTTTCTCCTCCACGGTGATCTCGATGATGGCGGACAGGACCTTCTCCTCCCGGATTTCGGCGGGGAGCTCGCCGGTCTTGCGATCGATGAGGTTGGTCAGGGGATTCTTGGGTTCGAACTCCACCTCGCACCGGGCCAAGGCCATGCTCAGCTTCTCCAACTCCCGCAACCGGGTCCCGATCCCGGGTCTGCCCACCTCGATGGCCACACCGGCCTGCCCGCGCCGGAAGCGGCCGGTGACGTCGTTGGTCTTGATCTCTTCCGTGCCCCTGCCTGCCAGGCCCGTCTCCTTGTGGACGTTCAGCGGATCGCTGTAGATAGCCCTCACGCTGCGGGGCCATTCCAGGGGCTTTTGCACGAAGGCGTCCACTGGGCATACCTCGACCCTCCGGCAGACGTTGCATTCCACGCACTCGTCCTGGTCGATCGACGCCTTCTCCTCATCCATCCGGATGGCGCCCATAGGGCACCAGTTGAGGCAGCTCTCACAGCCGATGCACTTGTCTTTATCGATAATCATCACCAATCTCCAGATCCGTGGTTCCGTTCAATCCCCTGTTTTCCCGGGCTAGATAGGCGGATCCAAGCATGGCGGCCCCACGCATGGACGACTCTTCACGATACACGTACAGACAGCGGCGCATCCACTTGGCCTTTGCGGCGATGATCTGGTCGTTGATTGCGCCGCCGGTCACATAGATTTTTGGTTGCAGCGGAACGGCAGAACCGATTTCTTTGAGGTGCTCCCCCTGGTAGAGACAAAGGCCCTTGACCAGGGCGGCCAACAACTCCTCCCGGGTGGTTTCCTGCGTCAGCCCCGAGAAGGCTGCAGTCAGTCTTTCATTGGAATAGCGGGATCCCATGAGGAAGGGCACATAGGTGACCTCCGTATCGCGTTCGATCCAGCGTCCGAGCGCATCAGGAACAAAACGCCCGTAGAACTGGTCGGCCGTCATCTCCAGGCAGAAGGTGTGATGGAACCATTCCAAGGCCTTCCCTCCTGCATTCATCACATACAGGGTCAGCCATCGCCCGGGAAGGACGTGTGCACGAACATTGTATTTGGCGGAATAGAGGCAACGCGGCAGGCAGACCAGCGAGATTTCACAGGTCCCGTTCACGTTGATGGTGTCTCCGGGGTTCTCGATCCCCACCGAATAGGCGGCCAATACCGCATCGTTTCCGCCGATGACCACCTGGGGTTGCCTTTTCAGTCCCAGGTCTGCCGCCATGGTCGCCCTGATCCGGCCAACACTGTCGAAAGAGTGGATGAGTTTCGGCAGCCGCTCCAGGGAGAGGTCGAAGGCGCCGGCAATGTCCGGATTCCACTGAAGATTGTTAAGGACAGTGTTGTACAGGGCTGTCAGCGAGGCGGAAGAGGGATCGATGGCAAAGCGGCCGGTCAGCCAGCCGGCCATAAAGGTATTGGAGTGGCCGAACACGCGGGTCCGGCGGTAGACATCGGGCAAATGGTCCTTGATCCACAGGATGCTGGCCAGCGAACATCCGCCCGCGACCGGCATATTGCCCGTGTGGGCCATGAGGGTATCCAGCCCGATGGTGTCGATGATGTGCTGGGCTTGCCGCTGCGAGCGCTGGTCGAGCATCAGGATGGCCGGGGCGAGGGCACGGCCGTCGGTATCCATGGCGGTCAGGCCGGGCG
>CAYOGU010000196.1:0-7018 GCA_964403345.1 uncultured Syntrophus sp.
CAGCCGGCGGGGCTCCCCTCAACAGTTTTCATCTTCGGGGCGGGCCACGTCGCCCAGGCCCTTGCACCGATATGTGCCATCGCCGGCTTCCGCGTCGCCGTGATCGACGACCGTCCGGAATATGCCACCCGCGAGCGCTTTCCCATGGCGGCCGAAGTCCGCGCGATCGGTTCCTTCGACCGATGCTTCGAGGGGCTCACGATCAACCGGTCCGGCTATGTAGTCATTGTCACCTACGGCCATGCCCACGACCGGACCGTCCTGGCCGGGGCGCTGAAGACCGATGCCGCCTATGTCGGGATGATTTCCAGCCGACGCAAGCGGGAGATCATCCTGGCGTCCCTCCGGGACGAGGGGGTGGGCGACGAGGTTCTCGGGCGCGTCCACAGCCCGATCGGTCTAGAAATCGGAGCCCGGACCCCCGGCGAAATCGCGGTGAGCATCGCCGCGGAACTGGTCGCCGTCCGGGCGGGGAAAATCCCGTGAAACCGGCCCCGCAGGGGGATTCGTTCCTCTCCTATGCCGCCCTGATCCTCGGCGCCGGCTGCTCGTCGCGGATGGGCGCTTCGAAGCCCCTGCTCCCCCTGGCCGGCCAGACCATGATCGAGCGGGTCGTCGGCCTCTTCAAGGGAGTCGGCGTCGGCCGGATCGTGGTGGTCTTAGGCCACGAGGCCGGGCAACTCCTGCCCCTGCTCGGGCGTCTCGGGGTCGATCCGGTGGTCAATCCCCGCTACGACAAGGGGATGTTCTCCTCCGTGCAGGCAGGGGTCGGCTGTCTCGACCGGGACTGCAGGGCCTTCTTTCTTCTCCCTGTGGACATCCCCCTGGTCGGCCCCGGGACCCTGCACGCCCTCGCGGAGGCCTTCCGAAAAGGGGAGGCGGAGGTGTGCCGTCCCCTCTTCCGGGGACGTTACGGCCATCCGCCGCTGATCGCCGCGGCCCTCATTCCCGCCATCCTCGATTTCGACGGGACGGGGGGGCTTCGGGCCCTCCTGCCCCGTTACCGGGATCGAACGGTGGACGTGGCGGTCGAGGATCCTGGGATCCTCATGGATCTCGATACCCGCGAGGATTACGAGGAGGCCTTCAAGGTCCTCGCCGATCCGGGACAAAACCTGCCGCCGGCCTCGGGGCAACCCAGCCCCCGGTAAAGCCCCTGCGGGCGCTTGTCTGCAGCGGCAAAGGCTCCTGGCCTGAAAGGTCCAAATCCGTTGACTTGTCGCACTCTTTACCCTATACTTCCGTGGACTGAGCGGTCCCGATGGGACCATGACCGGCAACGAAAGGGGATCACGATGGACGAATCCGAGAAGGGCACCCTTCGGCTGCGACTTGGGGCCCGGACACCGTTCCTGCCCGTCGTCACGCAGTTCGTTGAGACGACGGCCTCCCTCTTCGGCCTGGCCAGGCCGGAGGCCTTGAAACTCTCCCTGGCGACGGAAGAGATCTTCCTCTACCTCTGCAACGCCGTCTGTCCGGGAAAGGACCTCGATATCACCTGCCTGGACGGACTCTACGACACCCGGATCATCTTCCGTTTTCCTGCACGGGAATTGAACCTCAAGGGTCTCAACGTGGCCTCGGCCCTGAACCTGGGGGAGGGGCGCATCGCTGACCCGGCCGATCTGGATCAGATGGGGCTCATGATCGCCTCCCGTTCGGTGGACCATCTCCATCTCACCGTGGAAAGGGGGGACTGGGCCAAACTGGTTGTGTCGAAAGAAAAGGCCTACCCGAGGATCGCCGGGGTGTTCGCGAGCCCCGAAGCCCCGCAGCGGGTGACTGTCGAAGCCCCCGACCCGGAGAAGGTCAAGCGCTTTGCCCTTCTCACGGGCCATCTCTGCACCGGTCGGGACCTGCCCCCCTTCTTCGAAACCCCGGGAAAGGTGGCGGACATGGTGACCGGGGGCGAGTACCAGTGCCTGACGGCCATGGACCAGGATCGGGACGTCGTCGGCGGGGTCCTCTTTTCCGAGCTTTCGGAGCGGATTGTCCAGTTCTTCGGCCCCTATTGCTTCCACCGCGGTGAGAAAACCGCCACCGGCGAAGCCCTGCTGGACGCTCTGCTGTCCGCGATCGCCAGGAAGAAGGCCCTGGGGCTTCTGAGCATCTCGGGACTTCCGGCGTTTCTGGAGCCCCGTTTCGAACGCCTCGGCTCGCTGTCCCAGCGACGTGTGGACCGGCAGCCGATCGAAAGGCCCTTCTTCTTCCGGTGTCTCCACGAAGACCCGGGCGGTGAGGTCTGGACCCCGGAAGGTTTGAAGGCCTGGCTCACCGGCGAGTACGACCGGCTCGTCCTGGCCCGGGAGATCCGGAATGTCCTGGACATGGGGGAGCGGCGCTCCGGTTCGTCCCTTTTTGCCGCCGAGATCTCTCGCCAGAGGGCCGAGGCGACCCTACGGCCCCTCTGGCCCGGCGCCGATTGGGCCGCCAATGTGGCCGGACACGTCCGATATCTCAGGGAAGAAGGACTGATCAACCTCCTCTTCGAAATCGATCTGGGCGTTCCCTGGCATGCGGAGCTGGTCCCGGTCCTCATGGACCGGGGCTTCAAACCGGCACTAATCCTCCCCTTTGCGGGGCGTGCGGACATCGTGGTCTTCCAGCATCATGACGCAACCGAATCTTAACAGCCTGGTTCCGGCCTATGTCCGGGAGTTCGAGCCCTACATCCCCAGCAAGCCCGATCCGGAGCTGATGAGGCTCTACGGCTGCAAGAGGCTCTTCCGCCTGAACAACAACGAAAACCCTCTGGGCCCCCCGCCCGGCGCCCAGGAGGTGATCCGGCAGTTTCCGCCGCCCCTGGGGGCCCTCTACCCGAGCGGTGATTCCTACTACCTCAGACAGGCGATCGGGGCTCTCCACGGCGTCGACCCGGACCAGATCCTGGTCGGCAACGGCGCCAACGAAGTGATCGCCTTCGTGATCAAAGCCTTCTGCGAGCAGGGGGACAACATCGTCACGGCGGACAAGACCTTCGCCGTCTATGAATGGGTGGCCGTCTTCTCCGGGATCGAGGCCCGGATCATCCCATTGAAAGACGAAGGGTTCGACGACGCGGCCATGCTGGCCGCGATCGACGATCGCACGAAGATCCTCTTCGTCTGCAACCCGAACAACCCCACGGGAAGCTACTGGACGCGGGAACGGCTGACGGCCTTCCTCGATGCCGTCGGCGGTCAGCGGATCGTGGTCGTTGACGAGGCCTACTTCGAGTTCGTCGAGAAGGACGACTACCCCAACGGCATGGCCCTGCTCAGGGACTATCCGAATCTCGTCGTCTTCAGGACCTTCTCCAAGATGTACGGCTTGGCCGCGCTGCGGATCGGCTACCTGGTCGGATCCCCGGAGGTCGTCGACATGATCCGTCGGACCTGCGTCGTCTATTCCGTGAACCGCGTCGCCCAGGAAGCGGCCCTGGCGGCCCTTCGGGACGACACGGGCCATATCCAGCGGACCCGCGACCTGGTCCGGCAGAGCCGGGCCTTTCTCGTCGGGGAGCTCTCGAAGATGGCGCTTCCCGTCATCGTGGGGGAGGGGAACTATCTTGTCGTGAAGATCCCCATCAGCGACACCCTGGCCTACCGGAAGCTCATGAAGGAGGGGATCATGATCCGTCCCATGACGGGCTTCCGCTATCCGAATCACATTCGGATCACCCTGGCACAGCAGGAGGCCATGGAGGCCTTTGTCAGTGCCCTGAAAAAGATCCTGGCTTGAACGGGAAGGTTTCGGTGCGCCATGTCCCACTCCTGGAGATGGGTCTCTTTCGAATTTCTCGCCCTCGTCCTGATCATCATGGCGGCGTTCTGCAATGTCTGCGTCTTCTACAGCTTCTACCACTATCTGGGCACCATCGATGTTCCCATTGCCTGGCGCGGCTTTCTGGTGGGGCTCGAACCGATGGCGGCTTTCATCCTGCGCCTGTTTGTGCTCCCCTGGCTCCATGTGCGGAACGCCATCCTGGTCATGATGGCCTCCCTGTTCCTCCTGGTGGCCGTTTCCTGCTCGTACCTGTGGGCCCTTTCGGTCCCGGCCCTGATCGCCGTGCGCATCCTTCATGGCGCGACCTTCGTCCTGCTGACCTCAGGGGCGATTTCGCTGGTCGTCAGCTTCATCCCAGTTGAAAAGAGCGGCCAGGGTTTCGGCATCATCAGCGTCGTGATGATGATCCCCTACGCTGTGATCCCGCCTGCGGCCGAGGCCCTGCTGCCCCAGGTCCGCAACGAGGCGGACGTCTATGCGGGCGTCTCGGTCTTTGCCATCCTGGCGATCCTGCTCCTGACCGCCCTTCGCGGTCGCATCCTCAGGGCGCTTCAGGGCAGGGACGGGGTCCTGCTGCGTCGCCCGACCCTCGGGGAGATCCGGGAGAACCTACGGCTGAGAGCCATCTGCCTGCTGCTGGGCGTCGTGTTTCTGATCTATCTGGCCCATGCCACGTTCTTCTACTTCATGAAGGATCTTGCCCTGCAGACCGGCGGCGGGGATGTGGGGCTCTTCTTCACGCTTTCCATGGCGGCGATGATCGCGGTGCGCATCTTCGGTACGCCCCTTTTCGACAAGATGGACAAGCTGACCGCCCTCCAGATCGGATTCGCCTTGTTGATCCCATGTTTTATCGTCCTTCCACAGGCCCACGGCGGCCTGGCCTTCTACCTGCTGGCGGGCGTATACGGACTGAGCATGGGCGTCAGCCTCCCCCTGCTGAACGCCCTCATCTTTTTGGCCTCTCCCCCCCTGTTGCGCGGTCTGAATACCAACCTCAGCCTGTTCGCGCTGGATATGGCCTATTTCTTCATGCCCTATGTCGGCGGGGCCTTGCTGGCCTTCGGCACCGGATTCGACTCCTTGTTTTACATCGCCGCGGGCTGGACGGCCCTGGCTCTGGCGCTCTGCGCGTTACTGGCCCGCCACTTGGAAACAGTCCCTAAAGATCATCATCTCTAGACCGATCCCGGTTTTTACGAAGTCGCCAAAATGTGTTAGAATCAAGAGGAAGCGGATGGCGGGATTCATCCTCGACATCCGGATGCGTAGGGCCCTCTAGACAGCCCCTTTGAGGATGGAGACTTTTCCGTTGCAGGGATTCCCGGGATTCGGGATTGCGGGAAAGGAGGCGCACGATGGACATGGAGAGAGGTTCCAGAAATTCGGCAGAGGCCAAGCACCGCTGGCGGTTCTTTCGTTCCGGCGGATTCGATCAGGTTCGCCTGGAAACCGGCGCGGATCTGATGGCCCTGGATCAACTCGACCAGAAACTCTGGATGGCCCTGAGCTGTCCGACCAGGGGCCTGGAGTTCGACGAGAGGACCTTGGAGTTGCTCGACGACGACGGGGACGGACGGATCCGCGTGCCGGACATCATCCGCGCGGTCAAGTGGGCCGGCTCCCTTCTCAGGAATCCCGACGATCTGACCCGGGGAGCCGCGGAGTTGCCGCTGGCCGCCATCGACGACGCCTCGGAGGAGGGGGGGCGACTCCGCAGGTCGGCCCGGGAGATCCTTGCCAACCTCGGTAAGCCTGAGGCGGCGGTGATCACCGTGGCCGACACGGCCGACACATCGAGGATCCTGGCCCAGACCCGTTTCAACGGCGACGGGATCGTCCCCGCCGATGTCGCCGAAGACCCCGGGGTGCGGCAGACCATCCAGGACATCATGGACTGCCTGGAGCCGGAGACGGACCGCAGCGGAAAGCCGGGCGTCTCGCAGGAAAAGGTGGACGACTTCTTTGCCGAGGCGCAGTCCTATTCGGACTGGTGGAAGGAGGCATCGGCCGATGCCGTGATCCTCCCGCTGGGGGAGGCCACCGCCGTTGCGGCCGCCGCTTTCCAGGCTGTTCGGGCCAAGGTGGAGGATTATTTTACCCGCTGCCGGCTGGCGAAGTACGACGTCCGCGCCCTGGGCGCCCTCAACCGGCAAGAGACGGAATATATCGCCATCGCCGACAAGAGCCTCGCGGCGCCCCTGGAGGAGTTGGCCGGTTTCCCCGTGGCCCAGGTCGGCCTCGACAAGCCCCTCCCCCTGAAGGAGGGGGTCAATCCGGCATGGGTGGCCGCCATGGCGGCCTTCGACGTCGGGGCGGTCAGGCCGCTGATGGGCGACAAGGCATCGCTGACCGAAGCGGAATGGGGAAAATTGTGCGCGGTCTTTGCCCCGTACGATGCCTGGCTGGCGAGAAAGGCCGGCGCCGCCGTCGAGAAGCTCGGTCCGGCGAGGGTCCGCGAGATCCTGGACGGTCCCGGCCGGGAGGCCATCGCGGATCTGATCGCCAAGGACCGTGCGCTCAAGGCCGAATTCGACCACATCGCCTCGGTCGAGCGGCTCGTCCGGTACCATCGGGATCTCTTCGGCCTGCTCAACAACTTCGTCTCTTTCAGCGAGTTCTATGCCCGCCGGAACCGGGCGATCTTCCAGGCCGGCACCCTGTACCTGGATGGCCGGAGTTGCGATCTGTGCGTGCGCGTCGAGGATGCGGCCAGGCATGCGTCCCTCGCCGCGCTCAGCCGGACGTTTCTGGCCTACTGCGATTGCACGAGAAAGGGCGGCACCGAAAAGATGACGATCGCCGCAGCCTTCACCGACGGCGATTCGGACTATCTCGTGGCCGGACGCAACGGGATCTTCTACGACCGGAAGGGACAGATCTGGGACGCCACCATCTCCAGGGTGGTGGACCATCCGATCAGCATCCGCCAGGCCTTCTGGAGCCCCTACAAGCGGATTGGCAGGATGATCAACGATCAGATCGCCAAGATGGCCTCCGCCCGGGACAGGGCCGTCACGGACCGGGCTTCCGTCGGGATCGCCCAGAGCACCCAGAGGGCGGAGACGGCAAGGCCCGCTGCTGCGGCCGCGCCGCCGCCGGCACCCTTCGATGTAGGCAAGTTCGCCGGGATCTTTGCAGCGATCGGCCTGGCCCTGGGGGCCATCGGCACGGCCATCGCGGCCGTCGTGACCGGTTTCCTGAGCCTCCACTGGTGGCAGATGCCCTTGGCGATCGCCGGGCTCGTGCTGGT
>CAYOGU010000197.1:0-6952 GCA_964403345.1 uncultured Syntrophus sp.
GCAGGGCTAGACGCCGGCCGGGAATCGGCCAGGGTGCGCCGCCACATTGGCGTGACGTTTCAGGAGCCGCTGGCCGACCGGCTCTTCGCCAGGATCGTCAGCGGCGAGGAACATATGACGCGGACCGTCCGGTCCGTCTTCGTCGGCGCCATGTCCGCCGACGCGGCCCTCAAAAACCCGCTCTTCCAGGAGGAGTGCAAGGTGGTCATCACCGGCGGCGACCGGGAAGACATGATCGTCGCCGCCCTGGGGAGCAACGCCGCGGCCCTGATCCTGACCAACAACATCATGCCCTCCGCCCACCTCGTAGGAAAGGCCGCGAAGCTGCAGATCCCCATGCTGCTCGTCTCCGCCGACACCTACGAGACCGCCCGGCAGATCGAAGGCCTGGAACCCCTTCCCACCAAGGACGACTCCGACAAGATCGCCCTCATCGAACAGATGGTCCGGACCCACGTGGACCTCGACGCCCTGGGCCGGCCATGACGAACGGCATGAACCCCGAGGTTTTCCGCGAATACGACGTGCGGGGCCTGGTGGACCGCGACCTGAACCCGGACTTCGTCCGCCTGCTCGGCCGGGCGATCGGCACCTACGCCCGGGGCCGGGGCGTCCGGTCGATGGCGCTGGGCCGCGACTGCCGCCTCAGCTCCGAGTCCTACCTGGACGCCGTCGGACGGGGGATGCGGTCCGCCGGCGTCGACGTGACGGACATCGGGCTCTGCGCCACGCCGATGCTTTATTTCTCCATCCGCCACCTCGGCCTGGGCGGCGGCGTGATGGTGACGGGCAGCCACAATCCCCCCGACTTCAACGGCTTCAAGATCTGCATCGGACCGGACACGATCTTCGGGGACGAAATCCAGGCGCTGCGCCGGATCATCGAGGACGGGAGTTTCGCCGCCGGGCAAGGCGCGGCGGCCAAGACGGAGATCGCGCCGGCCTACCGGGACCATCTTTACGGCAACGTGAGCGTCGGCAAGGAGCTCCGGATCGTCCTGGACGGCGGAAACGGCGTGGGGGGCCATTTCGCCCTCCCCCTCCTGAAGCGCTACGGCTGCCGGGTCACGCCCCTCTACTGCGATCCCGACGGCCGGTTCCCCCACCATTTCCCCGACCCGACCATCCCCGAAAACCTCCGGGAGCTGACCCGCCTGGTCCTCGGCGAGGGCGCCGACGCGGGCATCGCCTTCGACGGCGACGCCGACCGCATCGGCGTGATCACCGACAAGGGGGACATCCTCTGGGGGGACGAGTTGCTCCTGCTCTTCTCCCGTTTCATCCTGAAGAAGAACCCCGGCGCCGCGATCATCGGCGAAGTCAAGTGCTCGCAGAAGCTCTACGACGACATCGCCCGGAACGGCGGGAGGCCGGTCATGTGGAAGGCCGGCCACTCCCTGATCAAGGGAAAGATGAAGGAGGAAAAGGCCCTGCTGGCCGGCGAGATGAGCGGCCATCTGTTCTTCGCGGACCGCTACTTCGGATTCGACGACGCGATCTACGCCGCGATCCGCCTCCTGGAGATCCTCTCCGAATCGGGAAAGAAGCTGAGCGAACTCCTGGCCGACGTGCCAAAAACCTGCACCACGCCGGAAATCCGGGTGGACTGCCCCGACCGGATCAAGTTCGACGTGGTCCGGGCGGTCCGGGACCACTTCCGCAAGACCCGCGAGGTCATCGACATCGACGGCATGCGGGTCCCCTTCGGCGACGGCTGGGGCCTCCTGAGGGCCTCCAACACCCAGCCCGTCCTGGTCCTGCGCTTCGAGGCCGCCACGGAGGCCAGGCTGCAGGCCATCCGGGGCGAGATCGAGGGCGTCCTCCAGGGGATCCTGGCCGCCCGTTCCTGACCCCCGCCCGGCAGGGACCGATCCGAAGCCCGAAAAAAGGGCCGCCCCAAGGGTAGCCTTTCGCTTTCATGTAGCGACGGCGGGGTTTGTACAGAAGATCGTCATGTTCCGGCTGCGCTCCGAGAAGGTTTTGACGAATGGTCTATTACCAGATCCTGTTTTGGATTGGGATTTTTGCTCTGGAGTTCTTGATAGGGTACTTCCTTTTCACCAGCATACTAAAAAAGAAAAAAGGGACTGCCGTGAACATTCTCCTTTTTTTGCTGGTATCCCTGGGCCTCTTGTCGGTCGGTGAAATTACAATTCGAACAAGAGATTTCATAACTGGTAATGTTCCCTTTTTCCATTCCATATCGTCTTACTATGACGAGAACTTCGGTTGGAAGGGAAAACAAATATTCGGCGACGCCAAGACAAAGAAATTCAAGATATTGATTGTCGGAGATTCTTTCACGGATGGCGCGGGACTCGCTGAAGGCGCCATGTATTATCGTTCTCTTCAAAGTGAAAACGTGGAACTTTTCGTTTACGGCGGCCGCGGATACGGCACGCTTCAGGAGTTTCTTGTCATCGACCGGTATTTTGATCAGATCAGGCCCGACATGGTCATCCTGCAGGTCTGCAGCAACGATTTCATCAACAACCTGTGGGAGCTGGAAAGCAGAAGTTATTCCAACAACAACCAGCTCGTAAGGCCCTACTGGATCAATGGGAGCATTCACCATGAATTCCCCAGACCTTTTGGCAGGATACGCGTTTTCTTATCGACGTACTCGAGATTGGGACAGCGTTTTTTTGATATTCTTGAAGCTATGAAT
Organism: uncultured Syntrophus sp.; assembly: GCA_964403345.1. Classification (GTDB taxonomy): domain Bacteria; phylum Desulfobacterota; class Syntrophia; order Syntrophales; family UBA5619; genus JAKAFS01. The sequence goes on from CAYOGU010000197.1 coordinate 2,669, forward strand.
GCTTCCCTGGTCAACAGGGGTTTTTTGCACACGATTGAGGTTGAAATTCGTGAAAAAGACCTGAGTCTGCCGATGTTCCAGGATGCCGTTCGGGTTACGGATCTCCTGATTAAAAAGATGAAGGAGCGAATCGGCAACACGCCGCTCATCGCCTTTCCGGTGGATGCCGACGAGCCTTATTTCCGTCACTTCAAGAGATTGTTCAAGGAAAACGATGTTCCGTTCTTTGCCCAGATTCCGGAGATCATCCGACTCAAGGAGGCGGAATCAGGCCCCATGCGCCTGCAGGACGGCGGGCACTGGAATGCGAATGCACACGCCCTGTGCGGCCGAATCCTGCTGGAATTCCTCGGGCGGGGACTTAAAACCCGGTGAGTTATCGTGAGCAAGCATGACCACGGGCATCGAAATCGCCTCTTGAATTGAACGCATGACCGAACGATGCCGAGAGGCGGCTTGTGGTGTGCCACGAAGGACGGCCCTTGAAGATCCGTTGAACGTCTTCCGGGTTCCAGGCAGAGAGTCCGGCGTGTCCGGCGGCCAAGTGCAGCCCGTACCCGTTCGCCTGTGTTCCTTCTCCCGGCCCGATCCTGCTGGTCGAGAATTTGTCGAGCTTATGCGGTGATCCGTGGCGGACCGCCACGAAATACGGATAGAGCGGCTCCGGGATTTTGGAACCCGCCGTCATCCCTTTCCGGATGTACAGCTTTGCCTTGTGAAGCATGGTCAAGGCTTCGGTGTTGGATTTTGCCTCCAGCGTGTCGGCGACGCGCGTAAGTCCGATCTTACGCAGCAGGGATCGAACGGTGGACAAGAGGCGCCTGGCCGAATTGAATGGCTTGTTTTCCTGCGCCATTCGTGCCATAGCTTCTTCAATTGATCGATAGTAATATCCGGCATCGCTCATTCCAGTTCGACCCTGGAAGTCCTTATTTGATAGCCTCCATTCCACGGCATATTGTTTAACAGGCGGGTTGTTCTCATGAATTGCATGCAGGGCACCGTCAAGAGAAGAACCGAAGAACCCTCGAAGGCCGAAGTGACCAACGAACTCGTGGAGGACGACTTCATTTGCGTCTTCCGCTCCCGAGATCTGCTCGCTAACCAGATACATCACGTCCCGCCGGAGCGCCCCCTTGGCATCCTCGGGCGCCTCAAACGGAAGATCGGAAACCTTTTCCACCACGACTAGCTCGGGCTTGTTCCTGGCGTTGCCCATAAGCTGCATGGCGTACCGTTCAAGAGCTTCTCTCGACAACGGCGGGCCGGGATATTTTTCTTCCCCGGATCGGCGGGAATACCTCTTTCGGCTCCCTGGAGCCTCTGCAACTCCTGTCTCGTGGGCAGTTGGATTTTCCCGGTTTGAGAGCCGACGGCGGTCCGTGTCGGCGGGGTTGCGGAGAGGCTCGACACCGTATCGCTCCTTGACTTCCCGATCGGATGTCATATCATCATGCCGAAATTCCTCCTGTCGAGGGCCAGGGACCGCTGAGGCAGGACGGGACGGGTTGGGACCTCCCTGGAGGGACCCTTCGCCTTTTACCCTCTCCCAATCGATCATCATCGAATCTTGATGGCCTTCTCCCGCATAAGGAAATTGCGTAACGAGGCCGCCCCTGAACGGTTTCTGATCCTCAACCTTCCCCGCCGGATCGACAACGACCATGTGCTTCGTCTTGTCGGCGTACTGCCTGACATAGATCCTGTTTCCGGATCGCGCATCGACCAGTCTGACAGCGGCGTTTTCGAGGGTTCCGGGAACATTCGGAAGCCACCTTGCCTTTTCAGGGTGCAAAATATCCTTCTCGTTGTCCCAGATCAGATGCTTGACCCCGACAGCCATCGACCCGCGTTCCGGGTGATGAAGCAGTATTTCCGACCCGTCGGCCGCTGTAATGCTTGCAGGCCATGAACTGAATTCTTTTGCTGCCATCATGAGTATATCTGCAACGCTTCCGCTGGTCTTCATCTTCACGGGAACCACATTGTCCACCGGGATGTCTGCCTCCCGCAGCCGCTGGCCGACCGCGTATGCCTCGCGCCCCTCCGCCGGCTTCCCTTCCCGCTTGAAGATTCTTCCGCTCTCAATGTCCCGGACAACTGCCCCGGCCGTCCTGACACCGAAGGCCTCCATCAGGCGGTCGAGGAAATCCCGGATCCGGTCGATCACGCGGCCGACCGCCCCCCGGGGCGGCTTCCCGGCCGTGAGGGCGTCGGCGATGAAGTTGGCGCGGTCCTCCGCCCCGCCGATGTCGTTCGGATTGACCGGATCGATCTTCCTTTCCCGGACCATCCTCTTGATGTGCCCGCGCAGGACCGCCACGTCGGCGGAGTTAATGAACCCCAGCCCTTCCAGGGCATGGGCGGATTCGTGATGCAGGGTCCAGCGGCTGGCGAAGCCAGTGACCAGGCGGATGCGCCGCTTCCCGTAGGCGCCGGTGATGATCTCTTCCTCCGGGTTGAACTTCCGGGCGTAAGAGAGGTCCATGTCCACTTCGTCCGGCGAGATATGGAACACGCTCTCGACGGTGAGGTAGCCCCCGTCGGGCATCTTGATCATGATCCGGGGAGCAACGGGACCAGGGACCTGGATGACCTCCCGTCCCTTGAAGATCCGCTTCACGTCCTCCAGGGACCAGTCCGTCAGCTTGGCGGAAGGGGTCTCCGAAGCGTACCGCTCTTCCGGGTGCTCCGCTTTCCACTTGACAAGATCGACCAACCGTGCGAATCTGTCATCAAAGCTCGCGGGCGGGCGGGATACCGGCGCGGCCTTTGGCGAGGTCGGCTCCCCCTTTACAGACGCGGGCTTTCCTATTTCAACCGCCTTCACCAAATATAAACGTGTCCCTTGCTCCTGCCTTGCATACTCTTTGGCAAGAATCTTAACCCTCAAGACCTCATGCTCATATATCATCGGGACATCGAAGTGATGCAGAGATCTCATAGCAGGCATGCCCTTCCTGTCCAATCTTGATTCACGGTGAATCGCGGCGGGAAATAACTTGTCGATATTGGCCACTGCCTGCATGTGAGCATACGGAGACACGGAAAGTTTTACCGCGCTCCCGCTCAGCATTTTCGATAATGATTCACCCGAGACAGTGGCCGTGATTCCGGTTTCATTGTTCTTGAGTGGTTTGTTCAGAAATTGCCGTGCAGCCTTCTTTGCCTGGTCGGAACCGCGAGCATGCCGCAGGTTGAATAATTCGTCAATTGCACGGCGCTCTTCCACCGAATACTGCTCGCGGGGGCCGGGGGCGATGCCTCTCTCATCCCGGGAAACGACCTTGTCGCCTTTCGTTGGCGCGGTAGCGTGCCAACGCGGCTCCGATCCGGGAGCGGGGTTTCCTTTCTCGTCGGATCTCTGCACCAGGACTTTCCATAGCCCGTTTTCTTCTTCCTTGAAATCCAGGACTTTGTCGTACTTTTTCCAATAATCGTCATAAACGACATTCCCCGGAGCATAGAAGTCGCGGAGGCGTTCACGGGCCGCCACGTTCTTTTTGGTCCTGGGTTTGACGGACCGGCGACCAGGCGTTGCCGTGGCTGGAGGTTTCGGGGCCGCCGTTCCGGGAGGGGCCGGATTCTCCCCTGTTACGTCCGTGAAATTTTCCCCAGGAGCCGCGAGGGTCCCCACATCGACTGAGGACGCAGGCTCCTCAAGGTATTTCTGGAAAATATCCCTGATGGATGCAGGCACTCTCTTCCCGTTCAGGTAGTTTCCATAATCTATTGCGATTTCTTCCCGATGGAAGTGATTCTTGACCACCCATGACGGGTCATATCCTTTTTTAGTCCACTCTCCCTGCTTCGCCCTGGCATAGTCGGTGAGCAGCCTGGAATTATCCGGCATCGACTCGATTACAACGTGCGCGATCTCATGGTTGACAATTTTTGGATCTGCCATATATCGGATATTGGAAAAAACAATCCGCTTCCCCCGCCAATCCACCTCCGCCTCGGCGGTATGCCCTTCCTTGGTTCTGGTCTGCCCTATCTCCATCTTCCACCCTTCCGGCAGGAGGTCTGTCCTTGCCTCCTTCGCCGGCGGGACGATTTCTGCCGTTTCCTGGGATGTTACATGCGACGGTTCGACCCCAAGGATCTTCGGCGCCATGGTCCTGGCGTAGTCGCTCACCAGGTCATTCCCCGAGTAGGCCCGGTTCACGGCCTCGACGGTACCGAGCTGGCGGATCCGGTTCTCGATGAAGGCCCTGGTTCTGGGCTGGGGAACGGTTTCATGTGGAACGTTCGTTCTATTGACGGAGGGGCCTGCGGCAGGCG
>CAYOGU010000198.1:0-6943 GCA_964403345.1 uncultured Syntrophus sp.
CGGGTTATAGGGCAGGAGCTTCATCGTTTCAGCTCCCCGGCGCCCAGCCGGGCGATGCCCAGTGCGCACCAGCTTTCCGGGATGTCCGGTTCCAGGCGGACCATGCCTTCGAATACCTCAAGGGCTTCATCGGCTTTTCCGGCCGCCAGATAGGCCTCGCCGAGCGTCCGCCGGAGACCGGCATCATCGGACTGGGATGCTGCGGCCCGCTCGCACAGAAGAACCAGGGCTTTCCAGTCCTGTCTCGCCCGATAAAGCCGGACGAGCTCGTCATAGGCGAACCCCGTAAAAACGCTTCTGGCGACTTCCCGATCGAAGAGGCGCTCGAAGCAGGCAATGGCCTCCTCAAGCCGGCCGCCGTCATGGAGGGCCCATGCGAGGGCGAACAGGTGCGACTCCTCTTCGGGAAAGGCCTCGGCAAGCCGACGGTAGATCGGGATGGCCTCGGCATAATGTCCCGAGAGGATCAGGGTGTCGGCGCGCTGGCGCTCGGTGTGGGCGGGTTCTTCCCTCATGGGGTCAGGCGAAGAAGAAACCCCGGAAACCGATAGGGTTTCCGGGGTGTGCGTTCAGCAACTGCAAGAGGAGCCGCAGGTGCTTTCCTGCTTCAGACTGGAGGTCAGCTTGAATCCCGACCCCCGCGGCGTGGTGATGAAATCGATTCCAATCGGTTTGACCTTTTCAAAGAGGTCCTTTTCGACGAGGTAGGTAATCCCCCGGTCCTCGAAAATCTCGTCGTTCTGTTTTGACTCATCCAGAGCCATGCCCAGTGAGGGCCCCGATCAGCCACCCTCCTGCATCAGGACCCTGATGGAGGGAGCTTCCGTGCGACTCTTAAGGAATTCCTTAATCATCTCACTTGCTTTCTCAGATACGGAAAACATGTTGATCTCCTTTTGGGACTCCCGCGACGTCCCCTTGAATTTGGACTAACTTAACGATTAATGCCCGTTTGTCAAATGATATTTTTGACTCCCGACGAAGGCCGATCTTTCCGCGATTGCGGTTGACACGGACCCTGCCGCTCGTTATGATACATCCATTACCGCGGCCGCTGTGCCCGGGCCCCGGCAGTGGTCGTGGGGTCGCATTCCCATGGAGACAGGACGCCTCTCCTGCCGGGAAGTCTTCCATTCGGAAAGGAGGTCGGACAGGATGCCAGCAAAACCCCCATTCGAGGTTCCCTGCCGTTATTTCCCAAAGCCAGGTCCCGCCAATACGGGTGAAGTTTTCGACGCCGTGGGCCGCCGGGCGAAGGAACTGGCCATCGGCCGCTTGGTCCTGGCCACGTGCAGCGGCCGGACGGCCTTCGAGGCGCTCAAGAGTCTGCCGGGGATGAAGATCGTGGCCGTGACCCATGCGATGGGATATGCGGGGCCAAACGTCCATGAGCTGAAAGAGGCGGACCGCCAAAGGCTCCTGGACGGCGGGGTGGAGGTGCTGACCTGTGCCCACGCCTTCGGAGGCGTCGGACGGGCTGTGAGAAACAAGCTCGGCACTTATCAGGTCGACGAGGTGATGGCTTACACCCTGCGGCTTTTTGGACAGGGGACGAAGGTCGCCGTCGAGATCGCCCTGATGGCCGCCGATGCCGGCCTCGTCCGAACCGGTGAGGCCATTATCTCCATCGGCGGCACGGGGAAGGGAGCGGATACGGCCCTCGTCCTGAAGCCGGCCACCAGCGCCCACCTCTTCGACCTCAAGATCCAGGAAGTGATCTGCAAGCCGGCGAATCCTTGAGCGGAGCAATCCCTCCGCCGGTGTGGTTTCCCGGTTGCTGGACAGAATCCCGCACGGGCAAGGCAATCGGAGAGGGGAGCCACCGCGTCCTGCCGGGGGTCCAGGGAACAATACCCCTTTCCCGCCGCGGAAGGCCGGACGGATACCCTTTCCGGACGACGGTCTCGAAGGGATCTAATGGGGCTCCGGGAAGGGGAGGGGCAACTGCCGCCAGCGGGCGAGGCAGATCCCGCAGGAACGCTTCAGGAGGGCTCTCGCTCGGCAGGCGTCCACGTCAATGAAGTAACCGTGCTTTTCGCACCACCGGTTTTCAGCCGGTGACTGCCCTTCAGGCACGATACTCCTCCCCTCGGCCGAGTTCATCGCCCCCATTTTCGCCACCTATCCTCATCCGCCCTCTCCTCCCTGGATGCCGTTCGCCGGGAAACCCGCCCCTGGGGACGGGTCCCCGGTGAACGTTTCCATCCTGGCAGGAAACAGGACTACTTCTTCGGCGCCGGTTTTTTTGCGGCCTTCTTGGCCGGTTTGGCCTTTTTTGCGGCCTTCTTGGCCGGTTTCTTGGCCGCCGGTTTGGCCTTCTTGGCCGGTTTCTTGGCCGCCGGTTTGGCCTTCTTGGCCACTTTCTTCTTGACGACCATGGGCTTTCCGCAGCAGAGGACTTCCGCCGTATCGGCGCAGCCGCACGCCTTGTCGACGACCGTCACCAGACCGCATACCTCACAACTCAGTGAATCACCCTTTTTTGCCTTTGCCATAAATGTTTCCTCCCTTTGCTTCAGAGTCGATTCCCCCCTGCAGGGCATCCCTGCAGGGGAAATCGCATAATCCATCAACGGGAAATCTGGGCGCCGCGGGACTTCCACGACTCCTGCCTCCCCGTTTCAGGGCAATCGGGTTTTTAACCCCGGATGGTATCCGGTTTGTTCAGGTCCATCCTTGCATCGGCTTGTTTCAGCCAATCCTTTAGCATGCCGCCGCTCTCCTCCGGCGCCTGACCGGGGAAAGGTCGTATCGATAGACGGTCGTCCGTCATGCCGCCTCCTTCTCCCGGCGCGATCTCAGCGGGTCGAAGAACTCCCCGATAAGGCGACTCACCTCGCCGGGGCGTTCCATGGGAATCAGGTGCCCTGCCTCTTTCACCACATGGCGACGGCAATCGGAGATGAGCGACTGGATCTTGTCGAAATCGATGAAGGCCCCATTCTCGCTCTTCTGCCCCTCCAGGAGGCAGACGGGACAAGAAACTTTTGCCAGCAGAGGCCAGGGATCGTACTGTATTCCCCCCATGAAGAGGGACGCCTCGCGCCGGGGGCTGCACGCAAGTTGAAGTCCTTCTTCCCCAGCGGCCATGCCGTGGCGGACATAGAGCTCCAGCATTTCGGCGTCCCATTCCCGAAAGAGCGCGCGGGAGTGGAGATACGCCATGGCCTCCCGCTCGTCGCGCCAAAAGTTCGTCCGTTTGATGGCCTTGGCGGCGAAGGGGTGTTGATCGACACGGATGCGGGTTCGGTAGATTTCGGGAGGAAGGAGGATGGGTTCGATGAGGACCATGCCCGATGCAGGCAAACCGTTGAGCGCATGGGCGATCATCAGGATCGTGCCTCCCATGGAGTGTCCCACCAGGAAGGGCTTCTTCAGGTTCAGAGCGCGACAGAAGCGGACGATGTCCTCGGCCAGGATGGTCCAGCCAAGCCCCCCCTTCTCTGGATCGGATTCGCGATGGTTGCAGAAATCGGGGGCGAAGATACGGTAGTCCCGGGCGAGGGTCCTGGCAATGGGATGCCAGAGCCAGGGCTGGAATCCCGTGGCGTGAAGGAGGATCAGGGGAGGCCCGTCCCCTTCATAGAGCAGGTATGGGAGCTCGGCGTCCCCGATGCTCTGTTTACACTGCTGCGGTTTATGGCCGGTCGTATCGTTCACCATTCATCTGACCCAGATGGTAAACTCGCCCGGGGTCGCTCGTTCCCGGACAAAGCGGTTGATCGGCGCATCCTGATCGGGATAGCCCAGGGCGGCGCCAATGATGACGGCACTCCCCTCCGGGATCGGGACGATCTCGCGGATCGCGTCCGGATAACTGACCGAGGCGGCCAGGATGCAGCTTCCCAATCCCCGGGCATGGATCAACAGACAGGTGGTCTGCAGGATCGCACCGATGTCCAGCATCGCATATTCCCGCGAGAGGGTCTTGTCCACCAGGAAAAGCAGCAGACAGGGGGCATCGAAGAAGGCGAACATGTCGGCGGTGTAGCGGTCCCTGGCGTCCCGGTCCTCACGTGCGATCTGAAGGGAGGTCAGGACCTTTTTCCCCACCTCCGTGTATCTCCGTTTCAGGGTTTCCGGCCAGACGCCGGGCATCGGGGTGTCCGGCTTGGGGATCTTCTTGTCGAGGATCCGCTGTCGATTGGCCCTGCGGAGGCGCTCCAGGGGTTCGCCGGAGACGACCGCGATTTCCCAAGGCTGGGTGTTTCCCCAGGACGGAGACCAGCGCGAAGTGTCCAGGATCTCCCGGATGAGCGCCTCCGGGACCGGATCCTTTTTGAATCTCCGGATGCTCCTGCGCGACGTGACGGCCTGAACGAGTTCCATTTCCCTCCTTTTGCCGGGTTGGTTCCGGCAACGCCTAGAACAGGAAGACCGCTGCGGCAATGACCGTGGTGTATCCGCTGTCTTTCACGATCGTCGATTGGGTGACGTTCCGGGTCCTGACGATCTTGCCGCTGATCTTGAAGATCTCTTTTTTTTCGTCCCAGCTTTCATCCACATTGAAATCGATTCCCAGCGTCGAGGCCAGCATGGCCGCGGCCATGTCCTCCGCGTAGTCTCCTGCCTGTTTTTCGGTCTGGCCGAAGGCGTGGTGTTCGCTGATATAGCCGTAGGAGGCATGATCGGCCGGAATGGCGCATCCGACCGATGCGGCCAACAGACGCTTGGGCTCGTTGCTGCAGCAGCGGCTCAGCACGCAGAAGGTGATGCCCCCCGGCACCAGGTCCTTGAGCCCCTGGGCCTTGGAGATCATCCGGCATTCCGGAGGGAAGATGCTGGACACCTGGACGAGGTTGCACTTCTCTATCCCTGCATCCCTGAGTGCCCGTTCGAAGGAGTGAAGTTCGTCCCTGTGGGTGCCGACGCCCTTGGTGAAGAAGATCCTGCTTGGAACCAGATCCCGCATCGCTAATCCATCGCCTCCCCGACCTTTCCCCCAAGAATGCCCCTGCTGCCTCTCCGCTGCCGAATCGTTCGCTGCCGGCTGTCTGTGGAAAAGACGGACTTGTCGAGGTCCATGCAGAAGTCGCAGGCTCCCTGTTCGTTGGCGATCGCCCTTTCGATGATGGATTCGGCATCACCCATGTTCACGATCCTCACGAGTCGCTCTTCGTTGAGAGGCCCCGTTCTCCCACCAGGATGATTCGAGTGTGGGTGAGGCGATTGGAGATGAGCCTGGCGGCGGCTCTCATGACCTCGTAGCCCAGGACCTTGTCTTCCTCCATGAGCGTCCTAAGTGCAGCGGCGTCGATGGCGATGATCTTGGTCCGGTCGATGCAAAGGGCTCCGAGCGTGTATGCGTAAGGCTCTACGACGGCCGACCAGCCCATCGAGTCTCCTTTGGTGATGACATCGACCGTCACCTGCATCGCGGGTTTGTGTGGGCCCAGGCGACTGTCCATGATGAGGACCACCTTGCCCTCCTCGATCATGAACAGGGCTCTGGCCATGTCTCCGCTTTTGTGCACCTGCGCACCGGCATCATAGATCTCTTCAGTGGCCAGCACGGCCAGCTGCTCCAGTTGCTCATTTCCGAATCCCCTGAAGAACTCGAACGCCTTCAGGCGATCTGCCGAGATCATGGCGTTGCGTCCTCCTGCCTCTCTGTCGAGGTTTTCGAACTTAAGCCGGACTCGGTGCCCCGGCGGGCCATCGAGTTGTGGTGAATATACCAAGCTTTCCAAGCGAACGCCATAAAAAAATGATCTTTTGCATGGATGAATTTTTCGGAAAAGGATTGCAGGAATTTTTGAAAATATCTAGAGTGAAAAAAATTGAAGACGATGGGGGGGATCTTGAAGAGAAGAAGTGTTATCTCGGCGGTGCTGCTGCTCTTGGTCCTGTCCGACATGGATGGATGGGGAGCGGCGATCCGTGATCTCGGCGAGCTCAACCAGAATCCGCTTTCCTACGTTCGCGCATCGGACGCGGATCTTCTTCTGCTGCCGCAGGCCCGGCAGCGCGAATGGAATGCTATCAGCGACGAGATCGCATTTCTCCCCTGGCACCAGACCGTGCCCCGCCACACCCTGGAGCAGGTCACCTGGGGATTCAAAGAGTACGGTGAAAAAACCGGCTACGGAAAAGACGGGCGACGGCATCCGGCGGACTGGGTCCGAAAGATGGCCCGCAATGCCCATCTCGAAGACTACCCGCAGGGCGGATTTCCAGCCGTCGCCGTCAAAAGGATCGATTTCCGCGTTCTGCCCACCAGGGAATCCCATTCCCTCTATCCCCGGCGACAGGACCAGGACAGCCTTTTCGACAACCTCCAGGAATCTTCGGCCCCTGCAGGAACGCCTGTCCTGGTGACCCAGATCAGCCGCGATCGGGAGTGGTTCCTGACCGAGACCGGCTATGCCCTCGGCTGGGTGCCGGCGACGAATCTGGCCAAGGTGGATTCGGATTTCATCCGGAGTTGGGAATGCGGCCGTTATGCGGCGATCGTTCGGGACCGTGTGTCCGTTCAGGATGAAAAGGGCGCCGCACTTTCCCCCCTGCCGCTGGGTGCCTTGTTCCCCAAGATCGGTGAAGAGCCGGACCGCACCTGGATCCTGACGGTGGAGCGGGACAACCAGGGAAACGCACGACTCCGAAAGGCGTGGATTCCTAAAGATGCCGCTGCGGACAAACCCCTTCCGCTGACCCCGCGCAACGTGGCGCGGCTCGCCGCGGAACTGACCGGCCAACCCTACGGATGGGGAGGAATGGACGGCAAGAGGGACTGCTCCGCTTTGATCCGGGACATCTTCACCCCTTTCGGGATCTGGCTCCCCCGCAATTCGAGAGAACAGGCCGAGGCAGGACGCTTTGTCAACCTTCGAGGGCTTGCCTCCGCCGAGAAGGAGGCCCGCATCGCCCGGGAAGGGATCCCATGGCGGACCCTCCTCTGGACGCCAAGGCATATCATGCTCTACATCGGCGTTCATCAGGGGCG